>CAXUCT010000040.1:14717-16845 GCA_964249415.1 uncultured Bryobacteraceae bacterium
ATCGCGAAGGGTGGTTCGAGGTCAGTACGTTGAAGGAGCCTTATCGCATTGAAGGGAAGAAGACGATGGGGTACGAAGTGGCAGAGCAGTTCGCTTGGCAATTGCCGGATGCCATTCTGTACCCGTGCGGTGGCGGGGTGGGGCTGATTGGGATGTGGAAGGCATTCGCGGAGTTGGAAGAGCTGGGCTGGATCGGCAGCAAACGCCCGAAGATGATTTCGGTGCAAGCGGCCGGATGCGCGCCGATTACGCGGGCCTTCGAGCAGGGCCATGAATCCAGCGAGTTTTGCGAAGAAGCGCACACGGTGGCGGCCGGTCTGCGGGTGCCGAAAGCATTGGGAGACTTCCTGGTGTTGAGAGCGGTACGCGAAAGCGGCGGCACGGCTCTTTCGGTTTCCGATGAGCAGATGATTGACGCCGGGCTGTGGATGGCGCGCTGCGAGGGCGTCTTTGGGGCGCCGGAAGGCGGAGCTTGCGTGGCGGCCGCGAAACGATTACTCGAGACCGGGTTTCTGAAGCCGGAGGAACAGATTGTGATTTATAACACTGGATCGGGATTAAAGTACCTGGAGGCATACTCTACGCGGTACCGCCGGCAGGTCTCTTCGGAGCAAGACAAGCTGGGGGGCTTAATAACTCCTCGTTAATCTCCGTGTCCTCCGAACAAACAGTTTTAAGCGAAAGCCGTGATTGAACTTTTCGTAGCAAACCTGGCACTTACTTAGATGTTAGTGGCGGGCGTCTGTAATGCGGCCTTTCCATTGACCGCCTTGACCGTTCCAGTAACGGAGGGCGGAATGGACCGTTGCTCCGGCATAGAAAGTTGCGATGGCGGGCAGGCAAAGACTCCACAGTTTTGACACGCTGTAAAAACGCACCATTGGCAGGTAACTAAGGGTCATCAACAGCCACGCAGAGAGCCCGAAGAGGACTGGCAGGGGATGGCCGCTGAGTAACAAGAACGGTGGAAGCAGATAAGTGAAGAACAGCCCCAGCAGGGTGCCCAGCAGCAGTAGGCCAGAGTGGTGAAGCTGATTGAAAGCGCTACGGGAGATCATGCGGCCGATCTCGGCAAAGCTTCCGTACGAGCGAATGCTCACGGCCGACTTTGTGAGTCCAAGCCATACGCGGCCGCCGCTGCGCTTGACGGCGCGGGCGAGGGCGCAATCATCAATGACTTGATTACGAATGGCTGAAACTCCGCCTATTTTCCGCAATGCTTCCGGGCGGATGAGAAGGCAGCCGCCTGCAGCGCCGGCTATTGCGTGCCTTGGAGAAGAGATCCATGCCGGTGGGTATAGCTTCAGGAAGAAGTAAACGAAGGCGGGCATGAGCGCTTTTTCGGCGGGCGAGATACAGGCGAGTTTGGCCATATACGAGACGAGGTCATATTGTCCTTCTTCCGCAATGGTGACGAGTTGCGAAAGACTTTGATTGCTGTGCTGGATGTCGGCGTCGGTGAACAGCAGGTAATCCGGAGAGAGCGACAGCGCGTGCTCGACTCCCTGCGAGACGGCCCAGAGCTTGCCTGTCCAGCCCGGCGGGAGAGGTTGGCCTTTAATGACGGTCAGTTGAGCGGTTTTACTGATTGCTTCTGCGGCAGCACGGGCGACAGCAGCAGTCCGGTCGCTGCTGCCATCGTCTACCACGACGACGCAGAGCGGCGTGGGGAAGTGCTGGTTGAGGAGAGATGTAACGGCTGCAGCAATTCCAGCGGCCTCGTCGCGTGCCGGGATAACGACGACAATGCGCTTGCTGTGCTGCGGCGGGATAGCGTGTGACGCAAGGTGCAGCGAGACTCGCCAGAATCCGCCGCGCGCGAATAGTAGATAAATCCAGATCAGCAACGGAACGGCGGCAATGACGTCGAAGAGCACTTTTGTTGATGCTAGGCGGGTTGCTGTTGCGTCATGCAGTGCAGAGTGCCGAGGCCGAGCACCAGGTCTGTGGCTGCGATGCCGATAATGTCGCGGCCGGGAAAAAGTTCGGCGAGTTTGTTGAGAGCGAGGCGGTCATTCGGATCGTTGAATGTGGGGACGAGCACGATGCCGTTCGCGATGTAGAAATTGGCGTAACTGGCAGGCAGCCGCTGGCGGTCGAAGTACACGGGGTGGGGCATGGGTAGGGT
>CAXUCT010000041.1:0-13024 GCA_964249415.1 uncultured Bryobacteraceae bacterium
GTAGATCAGTTTGTTCTCCTCACACCGGGCGTAGTACCCGACGGGACTTTTGGAGACGTCAGCTTTCGTGGCATCGGCCTGGGAAACACGTTCCTGCTCGACGGCAACGACACCACCGAGCAGTTTTATATGCAGAATGCCGGCCGCACTCGTATCGCAACGAACGTCTCTCAAGACGCGGTACAAGAGTTCCAGGTTTTGACTGACAGCTACTCGGCTGAATACGGCCGCACTGCAGGCGGCGTAGTCAACACTGTGACCCGCAGCGGAACCAACGACTTTCATGGAACCGGCTTCTGGTTTTTTCGAAATCGCACGCTGGACGCGCGGGATCCTTTGGCGCCCTTTAATCCCAGCGAAGCCCGCCACCAGTTCGGCGGCAGCATCGGCGGCCGGATTATCAAAGATAAATTGTTCTTTTTTTTAAATACCGAAGAACAACTTCGCGACTTTCCGTTGGTTTCAAGCATCATTTCGTCTGCTATCACTGGCAGCGGCGCCAATGCCCGCTGGAACGGCTGTGGAGTGGGGTCAACCGGCGTGCGTGCTGCCACCCCCGCGCAGTGCAATGCCATCAATACTCTGCTGCCCAGCTTCTTCACCACGCTTCCTCGCACCGCCGATCAGCAAACCGGCTTCGGCAAAATCGACTGGCGGCCCAGCGACAAGAGTTCGTTCAGCTTCAGCTTGAATTACCAGCACTTCAACTCGCCCAACGGAATTCAGACCGGAGCAGTCGTTACCAGCGGCGGAGCGTTTAACAGCAACGGAAATGACGACGTGAATGTGCGCAACGGCCGCGCTGAGTGGACCTATGTGCCCACTTCAAAAGTCGTTAATGAAGCGCGCTTTGGCTGGTTTAAGGATCGCCAGGCGGATTCGGTCAACAATGCTTTGATCAATCCGGACATCGGCACTATTTCGTTGTCTGTCGCCGGCCAAAGCATCGGATTCGCAAATTATCTTCCCCGTATCGAGCCTAGCGAGAACCGTTTCGAGTATGCCGATAACCTGAGCGTGACCGTCGGCAAGCACAGCTTCAAATTCGGCCTTGACTACCTGAACACAGAAGACTATTACAACTTGATCTTTTCCGGGAACGGCTCCTACACGTATTCAAGCGCCAACGCCTTTGCCCTGGATTACGGAACGGGCGGCAAGCACTACAGCTCTTATCAGCAGGCTTTTGGAAATCCCATTGTGGATACGACGATCAACGAAATCGATGCTTATGCGCAGGATCAGTATCGTATGAGCCCGAATCTGACGCTCTATTACGGCGTCCGGTATGAAAAGAACTTCCTTCCGCAGCCGTCGTCGCAGTACATTTCTTCAGTCTTTCCTCAGACCGGCCGCATCCCGCAAGACAATCTGGACATCGCGCCGCGAGTCGGCTTCGCCTGGAATATGAACAATGGCAGCACAGTGGTCCGTTCCGGCTACGGCATCTACTACGGACGTTATCCATCCGCGCTTCTCAACCAGTTGTTCACTGCGAACACAAATTACATCCAGACAATCAACATCAACAATACTCCGGCGACGCCAACTGCCGCCGGCCCGGTTTTCCCGAATCTGCTGCCGAATGCGACTGCTGCGCCCGGAGCCGGAACGGTTGAGTTCGCAAGGCCCGGGCTAAGGACGCCGTATACGGAACAGGCCGATTTCTCCGTCGAGCAGAAATTGACAGCCAACACCAGCCTTACCGTCAGCTATATGTGGGATCGTGGCGCCCAGTTCCTTACGGTTCGGGATTTGAACTACCCGGCCGCCACTGGAACCGCATCGTATCGCATTTACAACTCGGCCCAGCAGCAGGTCGGGACCTACACGAATCCCGTTTATGTGGCGTCAAGTAAGCAGTATTCCGCCTTCCAGCATGTCTATGAGGTTGATAACGGCGGCAACAGCTACTACAACGGGTTCGCAGTACAGCTGCAGCGGCGCTTCTCGCACGGGTTTGAGGGCAGCCTGGCTTACACCTGGTCGCACGCGATCGACGACGGCACCGGCAACATAGGCGCCAACGAATTCTACAGCAGCCCAACGTCAACGCTTTACAATGGCGCTTACGGACAGCAGAAGGGTGATTCGAGCTTAGATCAACGCCAGCGCCTGGTGATCAACTGGGTTTGGTCTCCTACCTTCACGCACAGCTCCTCCGCTTTTGCGAAGTACTTCGTGAATGGTTGGCACCTCTCAACCATCACCACGATCGCTAGCGGCCTGCCCCAGACCGAAACGGTGAACGTCCAAAGCAACTATCCCGGCTTGGCAAACAACGGCTATATCACTGGTTTCAACGGCACCAGCCAGGTTCCATTCCTGGGCCAAAACACGTTGCGCACCGATACTGAGACCCGCGTTGACGCGCGTCTGTCGAAGACCTTTCAGTTCACCGAGCGCTGGAAGATGATGCTTCAGTTTGAAGCCTTCAACCTGACCAATACCGTCTACGACACGGGCATCAACACAGTCGGCTATTACGCAAACTGGACTGGCTCGGCGGCTTCCGGGTACGGCACGCTGGCCCCGTACTCCGTCAATTCTTCGGGAGCGGCCACGCCCGCTATCCTGGGTAGACCCACTGCTTACGGCGGCTTCCCGGACGGCACTAACGCACGTAGAGCTCAAGCGAGCGTCCGATTCGATTTCTGATCCGACCTAGATAGATGGAGGGCACTGGTTTCGACCGGTGCCCTTTTGTTTTGAGCCCCGCCCCGGTTGCTATACTGCGGGTTTTGATTGCGGATCTCGAAAACATCATGCGAAGAAAAGTGACTGTGATTGGCGCGGGCAACGTCGGCGCCAATACGGCTCAAAAGATAGCGGCGAAAGAGTTGGCGGACGTCGTATTGGTCGATGTGGTCGAAGGCGTCCCTCAAGGCAAAGGACTGGACATGCTCGAGTCGGCGCCGGTCGAGGGTTACGACGTTCGCATCACCGGCACAAACGGTTATGAAGAGACCGCCGGCTCCGACATTGTCGTCATTACCGCTGGTTTCCCGCGTAAGCCGGGCATGAGCCGCGATGACCTTTTGCTGGCCAACTACGAAGTCGTCAAGAGTGCCACCCAACAAGCCGTCAAACAGTCCCCGAACGCCATCCTCGTGCTGGTGACGAATCCGCTCGATGCCATGTGCTGGACGGCACTCAAGGTATCGGGCTTCCCGCGAGAGCGCGTGATCGGCATGGCCGGTGTCTTGGACAGCGCTCGCTTCCGCACTTTTATTGCGGAAGAATTGAACGTCTCGTTTGAAAATGTCACGGCCATGGTCCTGGGCGGCCACGGAGACACCATGGTTCCGTTGGTCCGCTTCACCAACGTAAGCGGCATCCCCCTGTCCGAACTTACCGATCAGGCCACCATCGACCGGCTGGTGCAACGCACTCGCGATGGCGGAGCAGAGATCGTGAAGTATTTAAAGACAGGCAGCGCGTATTATGCTCCAGCTGCTTCGACGGTCGAGATGGTGGAATCCATTCTCAAGGACAAGAAAAAGGTCCTGCCCTGCGCCGTGTATCTCAATGGCGAGTACGGCATCAGGGAGCTCTTTGTCGGCGTTCCTGTAAAGCTCGGCAAGAATGGCGTCGAGCAAATCTATGAGATCAAGCTCGATCCGGGCGAGCAAGCGGCTCTTCAAAAGAGTGCTGATGCAGTTCGCGAGCTGGTCGACGTGATGAAACAGAAAATTCAGTAAAAACAACGATAGCCTCTGAAGAGAGAATCCGCTAACCTGTCGAGATGGCGAGCACCAAGGTTACGAAGCCGCGGGTAGATAAGCCAAAAATCAACCCCGACTACGCCTGTTTCGGGATGCGGCTCTCAAGATCGAAAATCCACCGTTGGGGCGTGTTCGCGACCGAGTTCATGCCTTCGGGCCGAAAGGTCTTCGAGTATATCGGCGAACGTATCAACCGGCGTGAGACCAAGCGGCGCGCCGACTCGCGTGAGTTTACGTACCTCTTCACGCTCGATCCCTACTGGACTATCGATGGAGCCGTTGGCGGCTCAGGCGCCGAGTACATTAATCATTCTTGCGAACCCAATCTGATCTCGCGCATCTTGAAGGGTCACATCCTCTATTTCACGCTGCGCGACGTCCAGCCTGGCGAGGAACTGACCATCGACTACCGTTTTGACAAAAAGGTAGAACGCGTCGAGTGCCGGTGCGGCGCGCCGAAGTGCCGCGGCACCATCAACCTCCTCAAATAGCGGCGCCCAAGGTCCCTACCGTTTCACGGCCAGCTCGTTTACCACCTTGTTGACTCCGTCTATTTGCGAGACGGATTCGGCTGCCTGCTGCTTTTGATCCTCTGAAGACACAGAACCCTTCAGCGTGACGACGCGGCCGCGAGCTTCAACATCGATGCCGGTGGCAGTGGAAAGTCCGATGTCGGTCACTAGTTTTGCCTTCGCTCTCGCAATCAGCGCGGCTCGGTCCAGTTTCACTCCAGCTTGTTCTCCTGCCGCTCGAAGCTCTTCCCCGCCCCGCCGCAGCTTCCGTTCGGCGCTTTGTGTATCGCGCAGGCTTACGGGTCCCACGGCCTCGCTTACTTTGTGCTCCAAATCGCGCGCTTGTCCCTTCGCTTTATCCTGCCTCGCCTGATTACAGCCCGAGGACAGCGTCAAGAGCGCTGCACAAACTGTTACTGGTAAGAATCGTCCCATAAGGTTCTTCTTTAAGTTACTGAGCCGGAAAAGTGGTATTCGAGAGCAAAGTGACTAAACCCCCACTCAAGTGAATGAGTATCCCTGCCGATAAGGAGCGTAGGCAGATTATGGATGTGCATTTAGGTAAGACTAAGAAAACGGTCTCGATCTGCGAGACACAGCCGCTCACGGTTAAGGGGCTCATGCACCTGCTCGAATCGACAGACGATTTGATGTTCGGGTCCTCTCATGCGTCGCCTGCAGAATGGATGCTGAGCCCAGGTGCAGACAAAGCAGACGTTCTCATTATCGACAAAGGCCTCGGGGCCAAGACCGTATTAGACGCTCTGAATCAATTGCCCGCCGAGCACGGGCCCGCTCGCTCCACCGTGCCCGCCGTGGTCGTCTGGGGGATGTCTATCACCGAGGCGGAGGCGCTTAAGTTCCTGCAGGCCGGTGCCAAAGGCATTGTCCGGAAGTCTGCCGACACCACCACGGTTTTGGCGTGCCTGCGAGCGGTCGCGCAGGGTCGAAGCTGGATGCAAGACTCTGTGTTCCGCGAAGCAACAACCATGGAAACACAGATCAGAACCGATCTGACGCCGCGCGAACACCAAGTTATGGAACTGGTGGAACAAGGCTTTAAGAACCGGGAGATTGCCCAAGAACTAGGAATCCGTCCGGGTACGGTAAAGATCCATCTGAAGCACATTTTTGAAAAAACGGGTGTCCGGGGCCGCCACGGGTTGGCGCTCAACGGATTGCGCCAAAAAGGCGTCATTTCGCTCCTCGCGTCTTAACTCTCGAACGGTGTTGACAAGAGGCGAATAAAGAGCGAATATTGGTCTTGAGAGGGCTCTCTCTCATGCAGCAGCTTATTTCCCTTGTCGGCATCGCCCGGCTCGCCTCCGAAGGCTCCATCATCGCTGAGAAGCGACGCGTTGAATACCGCACCCTTCCCACCCGGAAGTGGCTCAACCGCTGTGACTCCAAACGCGTTCCGTTTCACTGGTCCATCAACCCTTACCGTGGCTGTGAATACGGTTGCAAATACTGCTACGCCCGCTTCACACACGAGTTCATGGAGCGCCGCGACACGGAAGCATTCGAGACCGAGATCTATGCCAAGGACTGGGATCCCGTTGCCTTCAGAGAAGAGCTGAAATCGGTCAAGCCAGGACATGTACTCGGTATTGGAACCGCTACTGACCCCTATCAGCCGGCCGAGCGAAAGTTCGGACGCACTCGCCAGGCGCTCGAAGCGATGGTTGGATTGCGCGGTAACTCGATCTTCATCACGACAAAATCAAATCTCGTCAGCCGTGACGCGGACCTATTGAACAAATTGGCAGAAAACAATCAGGTTGGTGTCACAGTCACAGTGACCACCATGAACCGTTCACTCGCCCGGTTGCTCGAGCCCTATGCCCCGCGCCCTGACCTCCGAATGGAAGCCGTCGCCGCGCTCACCGGTTCAGGTATATCAGCAGGCGTTATTGCCAACCCCGTGCTGCCACTACTGACGGATTCAGAACAAAATCTGGAGTCCGTTGCCGAAGCCGCCAAAATCGCTAATGCCAGTGAATTCGGCGCGAATGTCGTATTCCTGATGCCGGCTGCGCAACGCGTCTTCTTTCCATTTCTCGCGGAACACTTCCCGCAATATCTGCGGCGCTATGAAAATACATTTCGCGCCGGCGCTTATCTTAGTGGAGCTTATCCGGAACGCATTCGCCAGCTTGTGCAGGAGATTCGCGCGCGCGTGGGGGTACCCTCCCGCGATCTCGCACGAGTCCAGCCGCCTCCCCTTCCTGAATCGCAGTTAATGCTTTTCTAAGTAAGTGTACAGCCACCCGCTAACCTGAATGCGTGCGCTCTATCCTCCTTCGCCTTGAGCCCGGAACCGAAGAACCTCTTGCTGCGGAGCTTTGGGAGCACGGCACCGTCGGCATTATCGAAGAGCCCCAAGGCTGGCGAGCGTTTTTTGAAGACGGTCAAACTCTGCCCCTCCGTCTTCATCTCGACGGTGCAAGCATAATCGAAGAGCCCCATGGGTGGCGAGCGTTTTTTGAAGTCGGTCAAAGTCTGCCCCTCCGTCTTCATCTCGACGGTGCAAGCATCATCGAAACGCGAGAGGAGATGAATCCAGATCCGGCCGATTTCCCGAAACAGAATTGGGATCCCCTTCTCGTTGGCAATCGATTTTGGATCGCGCCCTCTTGGGTTCGCCAGTCTACTCCGCCAGGCCGGATGCGCCTCGCGATTGACAACCCCAGCGCTTTCGGAACCGGCCGCCACGAAACCACTCAGCTCGCTCTCGAAGCACTGGAACAACATCTAACAGCAGCCGACACCGTACTCGACATTGGCAGCGGCTCCGGCATCCTTTCACAGGCAGCCCTCATGCTCGGCGCCCGCAGTGTCTTTAGTTGCGATATCTATCCGGAAGCCATCGCCGCCTCGCGGGCACTCCTTCAATCCCGCCTCTTCCTCGGCACTGCCGAGGCCATTCGCTCCCAAACTGCCGACATCGTTCTCGCGAACATCAGCGCCAAAGTTGTCGACGCCCTTTCGTGGGAGCTCAAACGCATTACCAAACCGAACGCTCTTCTCGTCGTGACCGGATTCCTCCGCGACAACCCGCCTATCCATTTCACTCCCGAGAAAGTACTCGAACGTAACGATTGGCTCTGTTGGCTGTGTCGTCCCGATGGAATCACAAATGTCCAAAAGCCCTACGTTCACCCACTTCAATGGTGGTGAGTTTGGGCGCGCCCGTACCGGGTCCATCGAAGCACGGACCATCCTAAAACGGCTCCCACGGCATACGGCGGAAAATCAAGCCAGTCAAAAGTGGTCCCCAGTATTAGTCGGCCCGCCAGAGTCTGCCGGATCGCTTCGAGCCAAGCCGGATGCCAAAGCTGAAGGAACTCAACTCCGCAAGTAATCGCCAACACGGCCGCTGCCAGCCGGAACGCCGGAATCATCGGCTTTGTGGCAGCCACTACTAACATCCAGAAGACTACGTAAGCCACTCCCCCGGATGCATCTCTCAGCCAGCCGGGCACGGGCGCATGGAACCGAAGCCAATATCCTAACCCGACCGTAATCACTGCCGCGGTTAGTGGAACAACGCGCCTTCGAATCTCCACCACTCGTGGTCAGTTCAAAAGCCCTTTGATCCTGCTCTCAATCGAAGTGCGCGCTTTGCTCATCGGCAAAATCTTTTCAAGCAGTCCCAAGTCCGCATCAATTGTGATGTCTTTGTCAGTTACTTCGACAAATCCCTTGATTGGCGAACTGAGTAGACCCATCTTCGCGTTAAACGAAAAGTTGAGCGTCGAGCCCTCCCAGTTCCTCTGCTCATTCACGATCTGCACGGGAAGACCTCCGACACCCCGGAACAGATCGTCAAACGACCGGTCCACCGCTCGCATCATTTCTTCCTTCGGCCGATTATGTGAGACCGTTATTCGCATCTTGGGTCCTGTGTGCTCCTCTTCCAAGCCTGACACAACTACTCTGATCGGCCTCCCCGCCAGTACCGTTATGTACGCCCGGCGCTCATCGGCTACTACCAAAAGATACTGTCAAATGAAATGGCCTTGCGCTCCCATCAGGTACAGGCTGCCCTGCAGGCCGGCTTTGCAGGCCAGAGCCATATGACTCGTGCCTTTGTTCGCCAGCTCGGCATGCGTCCCGGCTTGGGCACGTACTGCCTACAGATTGAATCCACCTGTTGCCTCCAGACGCTGACCCGTTAACCACCGGGCATCATCGCTGCAGAGGAGAGCCACGAGGCCGCCAATGTCGTGCGCTTCCCCCAGCCGCCCCATCGGTGTCTGAGAGATGATCCACTGCTGCGCCTGCGGATTGCTCCGGATTGCCGCGTTGTTGAAGTCAGTTACGATACCGCCAGGTGCTACGGTGTTCGCCCTGATCCCACGCGGACCATACTCTTTTGCGACATACCTCGAAAAGACTTCGATCCCTCCTTTGCGGGAGGCACAGGCAGCATAATTGGGAACGTTGTAACGATCAGCGGCCGCCGTGACGAACACAACACCGCCACCGTCGTCCATCATCGTCAGTGCTTTCTGCGTTAAGAAGACGGCACCTTTGAAGTGCACGTTTACGAAACTGTCGAAATCTTCTTCGGTCAACTTCTCAATCGGGACAGCTTTGCCAAAGCCGCCGTTGTTGATCAGAAAGTCGATCTTCTCCCTGCCGAATGTTTCGGGAAGCAGGGTCTTCAGTTGCTCCAGGAAAGCGTCAAGAGCTGTGGTCGTAGAAACGTCCAATTGCATCGCCACTGCAGCTCCGCCGGACGCTCGAATCTCCTCCACAACCTGCTCGCCCTCTGCCTTGTTCGATCGGTAGGTCAGTACAACGCCGATCCCCAGCTTGGCGAGAGACAGCGCGATATCTTTCCCTAATCCCCTGTTGCCGCCGGTGACAACTGCAACCTTGCTTTTCTGTGCATCCATTTCGTGTGGCATACCGCTCTCCTGTTGAAGCTGTTTTCCTAAATCGTCGTCAGAGCCTTCCGTTTTCGATACGGATCGCTAGGCTCGAACCGTTGCCAGCAAAGCGTGCGTTTCAGAGACCACGCGGGCTGTGAACATTGGATCGCGTACGAGCTTTGAGCTGAGCATCGGATCGCCTTTGTCGTCGTAATAGACGCCGGTTGCACCCGCTTCATTCATGAGCACTTTCGTGATCACGCGCGCGGCTTGCTGCGGCGTGCTCCAATATTTGATATGCGGAGCAAGAAAATGAAGTATGTACTGCAGCGTGAAGCGCACGAAGACGTTGGCGTCGCGTGCAAGTGCCGTCTTTGGGGTGAAGCCTGGCTCGACCGCATTGATGTGCAGGCGCGGTGTCTCTCGGGCAAACTCCATCGCAGTGGCAAGGGTGCATTGCTTCGATGTGGAGTAGGCGTACGCTCCCGGCATCTTTGCGCCGCCGGGTAACCACTCACCACGCCTCGGCTGAAATGTAGCGGCCTCCGCGAAAGCCAACTTTCACGGCGGGCTTGCGCTCAGGATCTTCCACGCCAGAAGCGACGAAGACAACATTCGCACCATCAGGCAGATGTGGCATGAGGGTTTCGGTAAGGACGAACGGCCCCACATGATTGGTCGCAAAATCCAGGTCCCAGCCCTGAGCACTTTTGGTCGGTACCGCCTCATGAATGCCTGCGTTGTTGACGAGGCCGGCGAGTGGAAGGCGAAGGTCGATGATCTTCGCCGCCGCGCGCCGCACACTCAAGACGTCTGAGAGGTTACAGACGACCGGCACCGCTTGGCCGCCTTTCTCGCGGATCGTCTTCTGCACTTTACCCAACTTCTCCCCGTCGCGACCGACCAGGACAACGGTTCCGTGTTTCGCTATCTCCAAAGCGGTCGCCAGACCGATGCCGGACGTCGGTCCGGTGATGATGTAGGCCTGGCGGCCAGTACGATTGTTCACGCTGTCTTGCATTGTTCCCCTCTCATTTGCATTTGCTTCATCTCGATGGCTTGCCTAGACATATCCGCCCGCCGCCTCAATGCGCGTTCCCCGTTGATCCAGCGATTGTCCTCAGAGAGCGGCAACGACGGCCTCCGCATCCGCGCTATGAATCTGATACGTGAAGATCGTGTTGACGCCGCGTCTTGCCAGGCTTTCCACCGTACTGCGGCCAATGCCACGGCTGTCACTGGCGACAATCGCAATCTTCTTTGGTGTAGTTACATCCGTTTCTCCGCTCATACTAAACTTATTTGTTAATGTCTGTCTAGCCAGTCTTCATTGCCGCTAAAGCTCAGTGCAATATCCGCCAGAACGCGTCGAAACCCACTTGGCTGTGCCTCTTTGCGTTGGCTGGATCTTGTGTCATAAAGTCCATCGTCGCCTCAGCCACGGAATTCATCAGCGCAACCACGAAGCCCAACGGGGCTTTCTGAAGAGGTCCGTTGGCGCGACCGCGTTCCAGAAACTCAGCAATGGGTGCCATCGTTTTGTGTCCCGCCATGCGGGTTTCCTCGGTAATTTCATCTGAAACAGCAAGTTGTGCCAGTGCTCTACGCTTCTCAGGGTTGGACATCGCCCACTTCATCCAGTTTCTCCAGGCATAGAGGAATTCGTCATGCAATTCTCCGCTCGCCGGCAGGTGTTTCAATATAGCCGCGGCCATCTCGGCTTTGAGATCAAGATAAAGAGCATTGAAAAGGTCTGTTTTGGTTTCGAAGTAGGTGAACAACGATCCATTCGCGACACCTGCTTCCTTAGCTATGCCTGCCGTAGGCGCGCTTAGCCCTTGCAGGACGATGATGCGCGTCGCTGCCACCAAAATTGCACTCCTCTTTTCGTCACTCCTCGGCCTCGGCATACAACCATTCTATAGATAGATGTCTAGTCAGTCAACTAGACATAAAGGGTTGGGTCCTGTATGCTCCTCTTCCAAGCCTCACACGACCACTCTGATCGGCGTGGAAGTGAGGATGGCGGCTCAACGCAACTAGATGGTCATCCTTCAAACAGTTCTCCGCAAGGTGGCCGCCGCGGCACAGTGGCGCCCTCCTATTCCGCTCGCACCGCCTGCATCGGGTTAATCGAAGCCGCTCGTCGTGCGGGCGCCAGGCACGCCAAAGCGCCCACTGCGAACAGTATTAGGGCTGCTGCTGTCAGCGATGAAATCACGCCTCCACCGAAAACAGCAAAGACATGCCTCAACAAAGCAGTTGTGCTAATAGACATTACGACTCCTACCGAAAGACCAATTAACACCCAACCCGTCGCGCTCTTGAGCACCAGCCGGACCACATCGCCGCGCTGCGCCCCCAGTGCGATGCGAATTCCAATCTCATTAGTGCGCTGCGCAGTGACATAACTAATCAGGCCGTAGATGCCGATCATTGCAAGTAGCAATGCCAACGCGGCAAACGCACAAAGCATCCAGACGATCAACCTGCGGCCGGCAAGAGAATCGGAAATCAACGCCTCAAGGGATACAAAGGAGCTAACTGTTTGCGCTGGATCAGCGGAAGCAACTGCATTTTTAAACACGGCAGCCATATGGTTTGTGTTTCCGTCCGTACGCACCAGAAAGTCAGCAAATACGTCATCGACTTGATCGAATGGGTAATAACGCATGCCGTCCGTGCTGTCTTCTTCCAGGGAGTCGGAACGTACGGTGCTGACAACACCGACCACCGTAGCCCAACTATTAGCTGGGCCAGAATCAAGATGCTGTCCAACAGAACTCTGATTTGGCCAGTACCTATGCGCAAGGCGCTCGTCAATGACTATCACCCGTGGTGCGTCTTTTCTATCCTCAGGGCTGAACCAACGGCCCGCCAGCAATGGTATCTGCATCACCTTCAGGTAATCAGGCGTCGCATAAGTTAAATGGCTATGCGGTCCTGGATCGTTCGGACTTTTCAGACGTCCCTCGATGTCGAAGGAACCCGATTCCCCAGAATCTGGATCGAAGGGCAATGGCTCCACCGCAGCAGCAGCCCGCACTCCAGCTTGCGCGCCCAACGCGTCCACCGTTCGGCGAACAAATGCCGCCTGCCGTTGCTGATTTTTCTTGAAATCATCTCCGGCATAGTGGACCTTTGCCGCCAGTACACCCTCCGAGTTGAATCCGGGATTTGCGTGTTGCAGCTTTTGGAGGCTGTCAAGAAACAGCCCGGTTCCGGTGAGCAGCAGAAACGAGAGCGCCATTTGGCCAATGACGAATGCGCTGCGCAGCCGCTGCTTCTCCGCGGATGCCGTCACGCTACGGCTTCCGTAATGCAACTTCAAGCGCCTCCGCGCCACGATCATCTTGAACGCGGGGCCAAGGCCGGCGATCAGACACGTCAGGATTGCCGTACCGGCAGTAAATGCAAGCACCGCCGGTTCCAGTCGCACTATGTATCCTTCCGCCAAATGATGCGGCACCATCAACAACAGCAGCCTGCCCAGAATAGGCCCGCAGCAGACGCCCACTCCTGCTGCCACTCCAGCCAGGAGCGCCGTCTCGACAAACAATTGCTGTGTCATTCGCAGAACGCTGGCCCCCAACGCTGCGCGAATCGCAAACTCTTTGCCCCGCGCCGAGGAGCGCGCGAGCAATAGTCCTGCGACATTCGCCGAAGCAATCAGCAAAATCAGCGCCACCACTCCAAACAGCACATACAGCGGCTTGCGAAGTGGGCCGGCCGCAAATTCGGTCAACGGCGAGCTGTAAACGGACCATCCGGAGCTTTTTGCATAACGATTCCCATCTCCACCACGCAGTTCCGTCCACATCTTTGTCGTTAGTCTGGCATTGAACTGGGGAACCGGTATGGCGGGACGAAGTCGAACAACTGCCTGATAGTTTTCGTTGAATACCTG
>CAXUCT010000041.1:13034-16760 GCA_964249415.1 uncultured Bryobacteraceae bacterium
ACCTGATTCGAAGCGAAGGCCGCGGGTGGAAGCGCAATCGGGATCCAAAGATCATAGTGCCGCGGCCAAACGAAGTCGCTGCGCATCACACCAACAATGCGATAGGGCTTTTGATCCAGCATCAGAATCTGCCCAATCGCCTCGCTACGGCCGCCAAAAACCTTTTGCCAAAGACCGTAACTTAAGACCGCTACCGGAGCTGCGTTGGCCTGATCTTCCTCGGCTGCAAAAATCCTGCCGAGAATCGGTGTTGCGCCAAAAACCTGAAACCAGCGGGGGGAAACACGCGCAGCGGCAACGTGCTCCGTTGCGCCGTCATGGACAATGTTGAAACCGGTAGCTCGCTCGATCGCCGCTGTCTCCACTTGATCCTTCATGGAAGCTGCGCCCACATAGTCCGGCACCGACACATACGGAATGTCAAGACGGAACTGTGAATAGCGCACGTTCAGCACGGCGATCCGCTCGGGATGATCCACTCCCGCGGGATGCCGCAGGATTGCGTTCACCACGCTGAAGATCGCCGTATTTGCGCCAATGGCGAGAGCGAGCGTCAGAATCGCCGTGAGTGCAAAGCTGGGCGACTGGCGCAGTTGACGCACCGAATACCGCACATCTTGCAGTAAATTTTCGAGACTTGGAACTGTTCGCTGTTCCCGATAAGCTTGCCTCGTCTGTTCCGCGCCACCCAGGTGAATGAGAGCACGTCGCCTCGCTTCCTCCGCGTTTAGGCCGGCTCGCACACCATCCTCTGTGTGCATCGCAACATGGCTCTCAAGTTCCGCCGCGAAGTCGCCGTCTGCGCGCGCCCGCTCGAACGTACCCCTAAGGCGCTGCCACAATGCCATTACCCGGCGCATCATGCCTCCTCCACCGATGTCAGGAAACGCGCAACGATCGTTGTCGCCTGTTCCCAGTCCCGCATCTCCTTCTGAACTCGCTTCCGCCCGGCACGGGTGAGCGTGTAGAACTTTGCCTTCCGATTCTTCTCCGAAGCGCCCCATTCAGAAGAAATTGCGCCCTCCTGCTCCAGCTTCAGCAACGCTGGATAGAGAGTCCCGTAATTTAAAGCCAGGAGATTCCCGCTAGTCTGCTCGATGCGCCGAGCAATGCCATAACCATGCATTGGCCCTAGAGCTTCAAGCGTTTTCAGTACCATCAGCGCCAATGTGCCCTGCCAAACATCTGCTTTCTCGCCCATTCGCTACCTATTGGTATCCCATATCTTAGATAAGATTGGCACATTTCCTGTGGCTATGCAATAGGGCACTGTTCGCTTAACAGACATTTGTTCCCCAGCCGAGTGATAATGAACCCCATATAGCGTGCCGGACGAACAGTGACTTTTTTGTTGGCGTGGTCGACGATGCGACCGTTCCAGCCACCACCTCGGTGCGGCATAGGTGGCTTCTAAGTGGCACGACGGAGTGACGCGGTTCTATCGAGCCTGCCATTTACCTCCGGTAGGAACGGCTGATAAGTCATGTATGGTCGAGAATCAACGATCGTAACCTGAGCCGCTTCGAAGCTTCTTCTCGAGCTTCCATGCCGTGTAGAAGCCGGCGTATCCACCACCCACGATCAGTATCTTGCGCATATTTTCCTTCCGTTGATCCGAATTCGGCGCGACCGAACATGAGGGTTCTGCCAGTCGGTTACCAGCTAAGACAGAGCGGCATCGTCATTCGTGACAAATCATCGCGAAAACGGTCAGCCGGGCGAAGCCTCAGCTGAAATCAATCGATGGACTGCGCATCGTGTCAAAAAACGACGGTAAGAACCATTTTGCCGCGGCACCCACCTTCTTATAGGGCGTTGTGCTGTTGATGGTCGCGATCGCATACTACCTGCTCGCTAACCGAGCCACGACCGTAAGGGAGTGGTCCCGTCCCCTTTTTCAAAGTCCCACTAACGTCATCGCACTCCTATTCGCCACCTTACGAGCAGGCGATCATGCGCGCTGGAGGGCAGGACTCAATTCTGAAACAAGCGTTAGGCCGAGATTGGAAGGGCAAGGTGTCAATGGTGCTTTACCTTGTGCGATCGTGGGGGCGCTGCATTCGCCGCGGATCGCGGACGCCGTGTTCGTGGCCGCTGCGTTGCTCTGGCTGATCCCCGACCGGCGCATCGAAAAGCGTCTCGCTAGGTAAATGGAGCGTAACGCTTCGACCACTAGGACAAAAGATGCTGTCACAAAACGATGGGGTGTCCGGTCCTAGCGAGTGCGGCCAGCAGGTTCGAAATGCAGAGGTCGAAAGATGAAGGAGACAATCGTGAAAATCGTAGTCATCGGAGGCAGTGGCCTCATCGGATCAAAGCTCGTTACCAAGCTTCGCCAGCACGGTCACGAAGCATTTGCAGCGTCACCAATTCCGGCGTCAACACGCTCACAGGCGAGGGACTCGCCGCGGCACTGAAAGGCTCGTCGGTGGCCGTTGACGTATCGAACTCCACCTCCTGGGAAGACACCGCAGTGATGAAGTTCTTCGAGACATCAACCCGTAATCTTCTCGCCTATGAAGCGGCGGCAGGCGTGGGACATCACGTTGCGTTGTCGGTTGTGGGATCTGAACGTCTGCTCCAAAGCGGCTACTTCCGTGCAAAGATCGCTCAGGAGAATTTGATCAAGGGTTCCTCAATCCCCTACTCAATCGTCCGCGCGACGCAGTTCTTCGAATTCGTCAAGGGCATCGCCGATCTTTCCACCGCCGGTAATACTGTACGCCTGCCGCCTGCCCTCATCCAGCCCATGGCGGCCGACAACGTCGCCAGTGCTGTGTGCCGAATCGCAATGGGCTCACCCCTAAATGGCACCCTCGAAGTTGGGGGGCCGGAACAGTTCCCTCTCTATGAACTGGTCCGGCGAGGTCTTGCCGTGCGCAAGGATCCGCGCGAGGTTGTCGCCGACCCGCACGCACGCTACTACGGCATTGAGCTGGGCGAGAGCACGCTCGTTCCCGGCACTTACGCGCGCTCGGAAAAACGCGTTTCGAAACGTGGCTCAGCCACTCGGCAAGTCAAATCCCTAATGCGATTCTGCAGCCTGCAGTAGAAACAGCGGCGGCGAGCAAGTGATGACGAGCTTAAAACCAATGTTGGTGCTGCCTCTTCTCATCAACAGCACGCTGATTGCGCAGCAGGCAATCGAAGGCGACAGGTTTTGCAAGCTGTTCCAAAACCCCAGTTCAACCTATATTTGTCTTCCCTTCAACAGCTTACAAGGAATCATTTGGAGCGGCATGCTAATATTGTTTCAGGAAGCCGTTTCGCTTCCAATTCCCGAAAAACGCCGGATGGCCGCTCGTGCCAATCCGGCGTTTTCCATTTTCTGGAGCTTTTATCATGTCAACGCAAGCCCAAACTGCAGCCAATCGCGCCAATTCCAAACTCTCCTCTGGCCCCTCTACGGAAGCCGGTAAAGCCGCGTCTTCGCAAAACAATTTCCGCCACGGCTTAAGTGGCTCCTTCGCCGTTCTGCCCTCGGAAGACACCGCCGAGTTCAGCGCCCTGCAAGAATCGCTCATCGCGGAACACCAACCCTCCACAGTGACCGAAAGCCTATTTGTCGAAACGATGGCGCAATCCTTTTGGCTCCGTCAGCGCGCTTTGCATCTCCAGCACTCCTGTTTCACCGCCGAACCTCCTTCTCCCGAGCAGCAAAAGCAGCTCGCGCTCTACCTCCGTTATCAAACCACTCACGACCGCGCCTTCCACCAAGCCCTGAAC
>CAXUCT010000042.1:0-3991 GCA_964249415.1 uncultured Bryobacteraceae bacterium
CGTGAAGTTCGTACTGACAAAGCTGCTGACCAAAACACGAAAGCCCGGGTTGCGCGGGCTGCCAAATCATTGATTTTAATCTGGAGCCACCCGCCGGGATCGAACCGGCAAGCCGCTGATTACGAATTGGGGGCACAGTCGCGAATGGGGGCGTCCTGATACGCAAGCTCTTCAGTTCGCGGCGAAGCCTGTCCAGAATACGCCTCCGTGCAACACCTTTCGCCGGGAGATTGTCGTCAGATCGGCCGCGGAAGACAGCCGTATATCCTTCGCTAGCGTGCGCGCGCAAACCTGACGCTCTGGCAGAACGATTGGACCAAATATGTTGTTGGGAGATCAGCATGCGAACTGTCGACTCGCGAACAATCCTGCTATGACTGATCACTATGAGCAGGCCTCGCTCGCCGAACGAGAGCGTTTGTCCGGAGAAAACGGCGATCTCGGTGGTCGCATCGAGTACTCAGGATACGCTCTGAAAAGAATGGCTCCGGAGCTGGTGGTTTCGAAACAGAAGCTGCCGCAAGCCGAAGGGAGCTGCATCGTTCGGCTGAATCGAGAGGATGGCAAACAGAACTTAGGATTCAGTTCCAGACCGTTTGTTCTTTGTGGGCCGCGGGTGCGCAAGCCTCTCAAGGTCGAGATGCTCTACGAGCGCCGCAATGGTAACTTCGTGCTGCAGATCACGTGGCATTCGAACTACTGCCTACCGTTCGGCCAGGACCGGATGGTTCCGATTTACCTGGCGACGCGAGCCGTCAGGCAGCAGAGCCAAACCATTCGTTTCCGAACTGCTGCCGAAATGCTGGAGACGTTCGGGATGCATAAGGGCGGCAAGGAGTATCGACGGCCGGTCGCTGGTTTCGAACGGATCTTTGAGCCACGATCTTCTTCGCAACTGACACGTTCAGCGGACGAGCCAAAGTGGTTCAGCGGTCCCGTTTCAGTTTCTTTAGCGAAGCCCAAATCTGGAACAGCCGAGACCCCGAGCAATGCCCTCTGTCAGATCAGTTTGAAAACGTGGTCGTGCTCAGTGATGAATTCTACCGGGAGATTACAGCCCATCCCATTCCGGCCGATCTTGACGGCCGTAAATTCCTGGCGGGCGCGCCGGCCGTATTGGATCTGTTCATGTGGTTGTCGTACCGCCGTTTCCTGACCACGGGAGACGAAAGCATTCCGCTGGTCGGGGCTTTTGGTCTGGCCAGCCAGATTGGTTGGATCGAGTACGCGCGGCCGCGGCGCTTCCGCGAAAAGCTCTAGCAATGGTTGGATTCATTCGCGTTCTTTGGCCAGAGCGTCCGGCGCGCATCAGCCCCGATGGGAACAGCCTTACCGTGAGCCCGGCAGCCGCCGTCTGGCGGGCAGAGAATCTGGCGGGGCAATCCAACGAATTACGCTGTTCGGGAGCGAATCCTTGCATGCTTGAATCGAAAGTGTTCCTCGGCCTCTCCTGCCCTCCTGTGAACCAGCTCCCTCATTGGTGCAGCAAGTTGCTGCACCAATGTCTTGTGAGGCAAGGTACCGATCCCGAGCGAGGTGGGCTATGCCGGTGATGGACGTAGTGTTTCATTTCGTGCTGATCCTTACGGCATGTACGGAGGATAGCGGCGGCGATACATCGAGCCTGCGCGCGGCGCTCACCATTGCGGAGACGCTAGCGGTACCCATTTTGCCGGCTGGCTTCGATGTCCGGTCGCTGGAACCCTTGGATAACCTGATCTAAGAGGCACGGGCAATCAACACTTCGCTGTCAGTGATTGGTGTCCTCAACGCTGCGGACGCGCAAGGCCGGAATAACGAGGAAGCGGCTACCATCATCCGCGAGAAGGAAACCTTCGAGTATTTCCCCCATCCAATCCTTCGCCGCAAAGCGTTTCGTAACGCCGCGGCATGCTGTCATTTGGAAGCTGCCGGTATACAGCACGATCTGGCAGATGGTTCGAAATCCGATGTGCGCCGCCGCTTATGCATTCAGCAAAACAGAATCGCGAACCAAAGTAATCGACGAGCGGGCGAGAAAAAGTGAAGGGCACTCGAAGCCGGTCGATACCTGGATGGTCTTGATTCTTAACCACCATTCCGGTTACATTGCTTGGGAGCAGTTCGAACGGAATCAAGTGATGCTCACCGACAACGCACACATGAAATCGCGCATGGAACCAAAAGCAGGCCGCGGTGGATGGAGCTTGTTAGCGGGACTGTTGCGTTTCCGTCGGGCGGCAGGATGCTCCACGTTGCCTATAGTGGCTCACACGGCGAGGTGCCACGCTATCGTTGCCGGGGCGCGCACATAATCATGGCGGCGACTGGTGTATCTCCTTCGGTGGTTTTCGGCCAGACCGTGCGTTGCCACTGAGATCTTGAAGGCAGTGGAAGGCAACGCCATCGAAGCAGCTTTGGAGGTTGCCGCACGCGTTGGCGAACAGCAAAGACAAGGCCGTCGTGTGCTCTCTCTGGAACTGGAACGAGCGCAATACGAAGTACGCTTGGCAGCTCGTCGATATGAAGCTGTCCATCCAGACAATCGTTTGGTAGCGGCCGAGTTGGAGGCGCGGTGGAATGCCGCCTTGCAATCTGCTGGAGCGGTCGAAGAGAGATTGCGTCAAACGAGCTTCCGGATAATGCCACACGGATCCCGGACAAAGAAACGCTCGCCAGCTGGCACAAGACCTTCTCGCACTTTGGAACTCGACCACCACCGAGATGCGCCTCAAACAGCGCATTATTCGGATTCTGATTGAGGAGATCATTGCCGATGTGGGTGAGTCAACGACTGAGATTGTTTTATTGGTACATTGGACCGGCGGACGGCATTCAGAGCTTCGAGTAAAGGAAGAATCTAACGGGTAAACACAGCCGTTGTACGAGTCTTGAGGCAATCGAGAAGATTATTCGCCAGATGGCGGGCAAGTTCCCCAATGATCCAGATCGCCGCCACTCTAACAGGGTCACGTTCTGAACCGGCGCGGGGAACACCTGGACCGAAGGCCGCATTCGTTCGCTTCGCAGTTACCAAGAGTGGCCCACTTATGAGGCGAAAACGGAAAGCGGCCAAAGCCTCACGTTGGAGGAGGCGTCGGAACGACTGGCAGCAAGCGACAAGGTGGTGCGGCGGTTGATTGACTCCGGCAAGAAATCAGCAACTCAAGTCGTGCCATGGGCGCCTTGGGAGATCTCGGCGGGAGCTATCGAATCCAAAGAAGTCTTACAGGCCGTACGAAACGCAAAACGCCGCGTCCCGGGTCGGTTCCTCTGCGCCGCAGGCGGTATTGCCATGTTTGTGGAAGCCTAAATGGCCTTTCAGCTGACGGAAAGGGGGAACCAATCCCCGTCGACCCGTTATCGCCCGTAAGAATATTTTGTGTTTTCAATGATGTAGCAAGGAGGTGCAGAATGTCGCAGGATCGCATGGACCTATGAACAAAGCGTCCTCGCGGCGGTTGACAAAAGCGCCTGAAGCGAGATCTAACACCAGGCTGCGAATCATCTTCGCGTTAAAGGTGAAATCGAAGTTATCGAGGCTCTTGTCCGGATCGCGAAAGCCCGCCTCTTTGCGGTGCCCGCTCCAGCAACCGGTCGGCGCGCCGCGTCAGCTCATCCGAGGCCAGGCACGAGATCAGATCGATAGGCACCATCGTCTCGGCCTGTGCTTGGCGCAGCTGCGTTTCCAGCACCGCAGCCATGCCACCCAACCGCAGCGAACGTAGGCTACAAGCGAGTTCTACGACATTCATAGACTGTTGTTCTCTTGAGGTTTTCGTTCGATAACGTCGCGATACAGCGTGAGCTGGCGGATGAGGGGATCGACTTGCCGAAAGCCCAGGGCGCGGTGGGTGTGCGCTCCAGATAACGGCGTACGAAGACGTATTCGTAAACATTCAGTTCCAATGCGGCGGTGCAGGCGCCTTCGGCGGCTCCCACACCATACTTGCGAGCTGATGAGCGAGCAGTTGACTGACGCCGCGCCGCGTTTGCGAGCGCGGTCCCTGGT
>CAXUCT010000042.1:4001-7155 GCA_964249415.1 uncultured Bryobacteraceae bacterium
CGATCCCCGAGCGCTCGTAAGTGCTCGCGCAGTAACTTGCCGGTCTGCGGATCTAGCAGCCGCACAAACAGCGCGTTCCATTGCACGCGAATGCGACGGCCGATCCAGCCCGGCGGAGCGCCGGTAGTAAGCGGCTTCCGCTTCCACGCAGCCGTCCAGATGTACCGTTCCCTCGCCGTATTCGTAGCGGCGGAACGGTTCGAGTGGTACCGCGCGTAAGCTGGGCCTTTCTTCAGTAAACATAGGCGCCACTTGACGCTTTGTTGTGCCGTGAATGCGCGTGTCGGCCTAGCGTTCTTCCCAGCGGTCCAGATACGTTTGTGCTTCTTCGAGTGATTTGAAACGCAATGCCTTTAGCGGCGTTTTCTACGCATGCCCGACGGCGGATTCAACCTTGCCTTTCCGGTCCGGATGGCGAATCCGGCAGGGCAACGCAGTCACGCCGTAATGAGCCAGCATGTCCGCGTATACGCGGTTGAGCGCCGGGTCGCAGATGTCTGGTTTGACTACACCTTCGCGGATTGTCCACAACAACCCTGCGCGGGCTACCGCTAAACGGGCGAAGGCCTTCTCGTGCACTTCCGCCCACGTCCGCGAACCGGAGGTAAACGTCAACAGGCCGACGGCTTTGCGGATATAGCCGAGCGTGAGCACGAAGAGTCGAGTAGGCGTGCGTAGACCCGTGTTCGTCGACCAGGTCCTGCCAGATCGCCACGGCGTTACGGCCGTTTGCAGGCGAGCTTTCGATGAACAAGCACTGATCGATGGACTGAAGCCGGTCGACGCCTCTATAGCGCTTTTGCCGACACCGGGTTCTTGTTGGCTGTCTCCGGGTCGGCCGACACTTTGTATGGCCGGTTTTACTTCTGAACGGCCCTAGCCCTCTGGCGCGCGTATCGCGATCCCGGCTGACCGCAGATAATCGCTCGCCGTCTCTCTTCGCACAGCTGTCGTGCTCTGGATACGCCGCAACGGCCAACCCAGGCGGCCGAGCGCGATGACTTGTTGGTCTCTTCTCTTCACTCAAGACATTGCTCACCCAACCGAGCGTATTCCCCCAGCCGCTTTCAATGTCCTGAACGCCCCCTATCGTTGGCGGCTTTTCAGCTGTCCATCAATGGCCGCTTTTGGGTGTCCGCCGAGGGCCTGATACCGCCTAAAGATGTGGTACTTCTGCTGCTTCCATTTTGACAACGGATTCGTTTGAGTGTGGCACTGTGGTGAAAGAAAGCTCCTGTGCCTGATCAATGCCCATTGGGGCTCGGCCATAACATCCTTCAGTTCCGAATGCAATCGCGTTCCCGTCTCGGCCTACCGCTTCGGATCGCGAATTTTAGCTCTCGCACTACTGCGCTATGCGGTCCGCTTTCCATTGCAAGTGGACTAGGCGATCAATACCGTCTTCAACAGCCAGAGCCGCCATATAGTTTGCCGGAGCGTCGATGTCCTCCAGAAACCATTTTGTGCCGTGTGCGTCGACGACATCGGTCGACGGACCCACGGGCTGCCCGGGACCGAGAAGGGTTTCAAAGGAATCCAGGGGTATCGAGAGGCCTTTGCCTATGGCTTTGATATACGCTTCCTTCCTGGTCCAGCAGCGAAAGAATCGACGGTCTCGGTTTTCAAGAGCCTGACCAAGAACATAGGCGCATTCCAGCCTTGTGAAATTGCGTTTAGCAATCAATTGAAACTCTTCGATGGGACGGATCTCCTCGACATCGATTCCAACACTCCGCTCGCCAGAAACTGCCACGAGAACTACGAGGCCAGCGTGAGATAGATTGAATTGCGGAACTTTAGCGTTATTCTTGTCAACGACGAACGGTTTGCCGAAAGCGCTTTCGCCGAACTCAATGTCGCGCGGAGGACAGTACAGATAATGGCTGAGGACATCCCGCAACACTGCGTGAGCAAACACGTAGGCGGAACGATGCTTGTTGAAACGAAAGCGGTTTGCGCGACTCCGCTCGCCATCACTGAGGGTGGCTTCGAGATCTGAAGTTAGCGTGGGCGGCACAAGCGCCGTCCAGGTGTGTACTTCCCCGGCTCTCAAGCTCAGCATCACTCGTCCATGATAATGATGCCCTGTGGCGATGCATAGGTTCATGCCTCGACACCTCACGTAACGAGGATCGCTTTCGCTTCACGGTGTCGCGATCCGAATACGCGCTCAAATCCAGGCAAGGGGAATGAGCAAGGATGACATCTACACCGTACTCACTGAAGGCGACCGGGAAAGCATTCACGGTGTCACGTTTCGAATAGCACGTACGCAGGGGGGAATCGAGGGCCGCAGCCTCGCCGTAGTTCTGCGCGAAGACACCACGACCGCGAAACGGGTCAAGGCGACCCTGGCGGGCTCGCTCCGCTCGGCCTTGACCCGCCAATCTATGGTGGCGACCCTGGTGGGAGCCGTTACTCCGAAGCGGCGCAGATTGATCGAACCAATGTGAATCGGCTGAGCGTTGCGTGGACTTTTCGGACCCGCGCCAACGCCATACCGACGTAGCTCATCGGCAAGGCTGCGTTCGAGGCCACACCCATTCTGGTAGACGGGAAGCTCTTCTTAAGCAAGCCCTACAATCACGTTATCGCGCTCGATCCTGGAACCGGAGCGAAGTTCTGGGAGTACGACCCATACGTGACTCTGAGGGAAACTATTCCGAAGTGACTTCGCGTGGAGTTTCCGCCTGGCGCGATGAAAGCGCCAAGGCCGGAATAGCTTGCAAGCTGCGCATCTTCTTGGCACGCTGGACGCGCGGCTGATCGCGCTTGACGGTGAAACAGGGAAGCTGTGTGCGGATTTCGGCGCCAACGGCGCTGTCGGTCTGAACAAACGCGCCGGCGCACAGACGGAGTGGACCGGCGGCTATCAGGCGACTTCACCGCCGGCGATTTACCGCGATCTGGTCATCGTCGGATCGTCCATTGCCGAAACTTGGCGAGTGAACACCGGACGTGGCATTGTTCGCGTGTTCGATGCGCGTTCAGGTCGGCTCCGTTGGATCTGGGACCCGATTAGATACACAGTCCCGCACAGGAGCCGGGAACGCGTGGGAAGTCTTCTCTGTGGAGTGCCGAACACGATCTGGTCTTTCTCCCGACCGGCAGCTCCGCCCCCGATTATTTCGGAGGCATACGCAAAGGTGACCAC
>CAXUCT010000042.1:7165-7802 GCA_964249415.1 uncultured Bryobacteraceae bacterium
GTGACCACAGATGGGCCAATTCTGTTGTGGCCCTCCGTGCCTCGACGGGCGAATTCGTCTGGGGATTTCAATTGGTGCATCACGATTCGTGGGACTACGACATCGCCGCCCAGTCCATCTTGTTCACCTGGAAGGATGGGACGCCCGCGGTCGTCATCAATACGAAAATGGGTCACGTCTTCGTACTGAACCGGCTAACCAGCGCGCCTCTGCTTTCCGGTAAAAGAAGTCCCCGTGCCGCGATCCGATATAGCCGGTGAGAATAGTTGGCCCACGCAACCCTTTTGTACGATTTCGCTAGTGCCCAAAAGAAATTCGAAGCTGCTGACGCCGGGGGACCGAAGCCGGAAGACGCGCAGTGATGCCGCGACAAGGGTGAAGCTTCCCACAACGCGGGCGTCTTAACGCCGCCGATCCTAACAGGCGCGGTTGCAGGTGCCCGGTAACGTAAGCGGCGTAATTTAGGGCAGCGCCGCTTAGGACTCATCATTTATGAGTATGATCGTGAACACCAATTTGCCTGGTCGTTTTGGATCAAGCTGATCCCGCGCGCAGACTATGCCGCCGAGGTGCACAAAAACCAGGACAACCGCATCTAAGGCTGTATACCTTCGCTCATTGCGACCGATTGCAGCTG
>CAXUCT010000042.1:7863-16686 GCA_964249415.1 uncultured Bryobacteraceae bacterium
CATCGGCGTTGCCCATAAATACGTACACGATAACCTACTTGGAACCAAGCGGCAGGCAGGCACTACTCTCGAAGAAGCCTTGCAATTTGAAATAAGCAGCGCCGAACCGGGTTTTGGAGGCGCTGCGTTCAACGGTTGCGCCTTTTACCGATGACGCTTCGTGACGGCGTTAGAGAATAACTTCTGTCGAGACTCTGCTGTATCCCCAGGTGTCAGACCGTCAAGCGCCTGTGCCCAACGGTTGCCGCCGCGTGCCCGTTCCGCCGGGCGAGATCATCCGCTTTGCTTTCAGCTTTCTCCGTTGTCTCAAGCGTGCCAGTCCCGTCAACCCGACAAGCGCGGTGTTCGCTGATCTGTGCTGATTCCTTGCGATTTCCGCAGCAGCCCGCTTGCTCGCAGGTTCTAGAAGTTTTGTGATGGGAGATCTTTCAGCACAACGTTTTCCAGCGTGAGATCCGATGGCATACGCTTCAGCTTACTGTTCTCCTCTAACATCCGCCTCAGCTTCTGCACATCGCTGATTGCGATGTTCTCTGCAAACTGGCGAGACAGTCGAGCTTCAGATTACGTGTCCCGGACAGCCTCTGCCGTTCCCTTATTATTTGATGGGGCTGGGCATTCCATTCTGCGAACGAGGAGGCAAGGTGCAGAATTTACATGATCTTCAACACGATTCGCTATCAATGTCGATTGACGCCATCGGCGGCGAACCCTTGGCCGGATCAGGCTTCGAGACGGAGGAGCCCGACACGGGATTCTCTACTGTCTCATTGGAAGGGGAGGGGTGACGACCATGGCGGCTCCCACTTCCCCTCTTACCGAACGTCAGCAGACGGAGAAACCGGCCCTTCGAGATTTCCGCCAGGAGGTGACCGACAACATCGTAGGCATGCTGGAGCGCGGCGTTGCGCCATGGCAAAAGCCTTGGGAACCCGGAGCCAGTTCGCTCGGAATTCCGTTCAACCCAACCAGCGAGAGAGCGTACCGGGGTGGCAACGCGATTCACTTAATGGCTACCGGCCTGCAACGAGGCTACGAAGACCCGAGGTGGATGACCTACAAGCAAGCAGCCGATAACGGATGGCAGGTCCGTCGGGGCGAGAAAGGCACTCAGATCGAATACTGGGAGATCAAACAAGCTTCGGAGAAGACGCAACCATCCCGGCCCGACAGCGGCGGAGAGGGTGCCGCAGTTAGCGGCAGCAACTCGGATGCTGAGAAATCGCGCCTGATCCACCGCGTGTACAGCGTCTTCAATGCTCAGCAGATCGAGGGCATTCCGCCGCACACGCCCAAGCAACACAGTACGTTCGAGGCCGTTCAGGCCGGCGAACAGATCCTGAAGAACTCCGGCGCGAATATCACGCACGACCAGGTGGATCGTGCATTCTACAGTCGCTCTCAGGACAGCATCCATTTGCCGCCGAAGGACGCCTTTAAAGACGCCCCCGCATATTACGGCACCGCACTGCATGAGTTGGCGCACTGGACCGGTCATCCATCGCGACTCGACCGCTCCGCGCTGTCTGAGTCGTATCGCTTCGGCGACGTGAACTATGCGAGGGAGGAGCTTCGCGCAGAGCTCGCCAGCGTGTTCCTCGCCGCACAGCGGCGCATACCGCACGATCCCGAGCAGCACGCTGCTTACGTCAACTCCTGGATGGGAGCACTCAAGCGCGACAAAAACGAGATCTTCCGCGCCGCGCACGATGCCTCTAACGCGACTGATTTCATTCTTGCGTTAGAGCGAGAGAAATCCCTGGCGGAAGAGGATCTAGCCAATGAACCCGTTCTCGACGCCGGAAGCTTCGGGAGTTCGGCCGCCACGATGTTGGGGCAAGAAACCGAAGCACTCCATCACGACCGACAACGGGTCGAAGACAAACAGTCCGACGCAGCCCGGAGCGCCGCAGATATCGCGAATCTACAGTCGACTGACAACACGAACGAACGCTCGACCCCGGCACGCGAGTCTGCGGAGTATGCCGCACGTTACGAGCCAGGCAGCGGTACCGTTAATGTGCACGCGAAGCAAACCGCGACAGACCGACGCAGTACCGTTGATGCGCCGGCTAGCGACTCGCTAGCAGAGGCGAAGTCGATCACCGCGAAGGCGCTCGGGGATTCCGCAAAGACCCTGGCGGCGCAAACCGAGAGCGGCAGTTATCGCGGTCCCATCATTGGTGAAACAGAGCACCACGTCATCCAGCGTCAATCTGCCCGTACCGG
The DNA here is from genome assembly GCA_964249415.1 of uncultured Bryobacteraceae bacterium. Taxonomy (GTDB): domain Bacteria; phylum Acidobacteriota; class Terriglobia; order Bryobacterales; family Bryobacteraceae; genus Bog-105. The sequence goes on from CAXUCT010000042.1 coordinate 10,093, forward strand.
CATTGTTCATCCTAAGGATCTGCTTGACCGGCAGCCGCAGATGGGCGAGAGCGTGCGCATCAACTATTCCGATGCCAAGGGAGTAGTCCGCGAATTCCGCGAGCGCGCCAAGGCGCAGGACCTCAGCCGATGAGGAGTCACCCTCATGGGGAAGACACAGCCGGAACTCTACCGTGTTCCTCACAAACCTGGCTACCTCGGTGGCTATAACTGGCGTGCGACGGCGCTCGGGTGCCTGCTGCTCGTTGTCGTGAACTTCATCGCCACGCAGTACATTGCCGCCCGATTCCAGTATCAGCCGGCACTCGGGGCGCCGATTCTGCGGACCAAGTCTGGCGGTATGTACCAACCTTTCTCGTGGATTCCGTGGGGCTGGCGCTATTGCACGACTCGAGATGAGCGGATTCGCAGACCTTTCTTCGAGGGCGAAATGATCGTCTTCGCAGGGAGTTTTCTGTGCATCGGCATTTTCTTCGTTCTTACAAACCGGCGAACACGCAAGCTGACTGAGAATGCGGAAGACCTTCATGGCTCCGCCCAATGGGCCGACGAGAGCGATGTCCGGGATACCGGGCTGCTGACCACGAGATATGGAGTCTACGTCGGCGGGTGGCGTCTTGATGGACAACACCGATTGAATTACCTCCGTCACAACGGCCCTGAACACGTTCTTGCCTTCGCACCAACCCGCAGCGGCAAGGGCGTCGGTCTTGTCATTCCCTCTCTGCTGGCTTGGGAAGAAAGCGCTGTGATCTATGACATCAAGGGTGAGAACTGGGCGAAAACAGCCGGTTTCCGCAGCCAGCAAGGCCACTTCTGTTTTAAGTTTTCGCCTGTGGAAGAACAGGCCAGCTCACGATTCAATCCGCTGAGCGAGGTGCGGCTGTTCACGCCTCGTGATGTCAGCGACGCCCAAAACATCGCCAACATGATCGTACGTACCGGGGAGGACAGCCCGCAGGAACGCTATTGGCAGGACGCCGCGGCGTCGATCACGACGGGAATGATCCTACATGTCTGCTACGAAGCGGCACTGGAAGGCCGAGTTGCGTGTCTCGCCGATCTGTCCCACGTGTTTACCCGGCCCGGTTCGGGTTTTCGAGAGACACTCGATGATCTGCTGAACTTCGAGCACGATCCCGGACATACGCACGACTGGCGCATGCCGACGGGTGATTCCACCGTAACGCATCCAGTGGTTCGCGAGAAGGTGCAGGAAATGCTTGACAAAGAGGAGCGAGACTTCGGCGGAGTTCTCTCCACCGCAAAAACGGCACTCACGCTCTACAGCGATCCTCTTGTTGCGAAGAACACTTCGGCAAGCGACTTCACGATCGACGATCTGGTGAATCACGACCATCCCGTGTCGCTGTATCTCGTGGTGCCACCTTCGGACAAGATCCGCTTGCGCCCTCTCATCCGCTTAATGTTCACGATGACGGTCAATCGCCTCACCGAGAAGATGGTCTTCCAAGGCGCGGAACAGAAGCGCAACAAGCATCGCCTCCTGCTGCTCATCGACGAATTCCCATCGCTCAATCGAATGGAGGTTTTTGCCGACGCGCTCTCCTATATGGCCGGGTACGGATTGAAAGCATACCTGATCACGCAGGACATCCGGCAAATCGTGGACGCGTATGGCAACAACGAAAGCATCGTCTCGAACTGTCACGTTCGCATTGCGTTCGCGCCCAACCAATTCGAGACCGCCGAACTGCTGAGCAAGATGACCGGGACAACCACCGTACAGAAGGCCAGCTATAGCTTCAGCGGTTCGCGATTTTCTCCCGTCATGGCGCACGTTAACGCCAGCGTGGACCACGTCGAGCGGCCTCTTATGACACCAGATGAGGTGCTTCGGTTGAAGCCTCCGCAAAAGCGAGGCGACGGTGCTCAAGAGCGCATCGTGGCGCCAGGCCAGATGCTGATCTTCGTCAGCGGCCATCATCCGATTCTTGGCACGCAAATGCTGTACTTCCTCGATCCGGCGCTGAATTCGCGGGCTGAACTGGCTCCGCCGACTGCGTTCTTCACATTGGAGAACGGCAAACCCGTTCCGCAACACCCGCTGAATCGAACCCGGCACGTGGTCAGCAAACCTGAGCTTGTATCGCCAAATGAGTTTGCACCAGACGATGAGCCGCTGTCGAGTATCGAACACCACCTCGTAGAAGAACTTCAAGTTGCACAAGGAGAACCATAGCCATGCATGCATGCATGCAGAGGAATCGTCTCGAGGTCGTCGGCTATTTGGCGACCAAGCCTGCACTTAGATATCTTCCTTCCGGAACACCCGTCGCGAATGTCCGTCTAGGAGAGAGCTACAGATATCAGGACGGCGAGGGCAAGCCGCAACAACACACCAACTGGCACAACCTGTCGTTCTATGGCGACCTTTCACGTGTTGCGGCGGCTTTCGAGAAAGGCGACAACATCTTCGTTGAGGGAACGATCGAGCAGCGCCAGTTCACGCCAAAAGGTGACGGCGTGCAACGAATGGTCCACGAAGTCGTTGTCCGGAACTGCCATCTGATCGTCGCGCCTCGTGGAGCCGCCGGAAAAAGAGCCGCAGCCGCAACGCCTGACGAACCTGCCCTCCCGGATCTTCAGAACGAAGTGGTTGATCATGACGGTTGGCCTGTCGGATAGAGGCAGGGAGATTCGCCGCGCAGCCCTGGTAGCGTTTGGTGTCGTTGTCGCTACGTTCCAACTCAGCGGCTCTCTTGGTCTTCGCATCAACACCTCACCATCGCTTCCCATGGGTTTGTATATCACCACGGCGAACGTTGGCGCGAACATGGTTGAGTTCTGCCCAGCGGAACCGTTCGCAACACTTTCCATCGTGCGGGGCTATCGAGATCCAGGAGCCTGCCCAGACGGCGCAGCTCCGCTGTTAAAGCCCGTTATCGCCAGGTCCGGTGATGTCGTCGAAGTATCCGCCCTCGGGATTTCAGTGGATGGAGCGCTCCTGCCAAACACGGCCCCACTCACCAGAGACACAAAAGGCAGGCGTCTCGAATCGTGGCCATCCGGGCGCTATGTCGTGGAACCCGAAACCATCTGGGTTGCTTCTTCCTATCATCGGCGCAGCTTCGATAGCCGCTATTTTGGTCCACTTTCGACGAAGGCCATCCGCCATCGGTTGAAGGCGTTCTTAATACTATGAATGCTTGCCTCAGAGACCGGCTTTCGTTCTGTTCGGCCGTTGCGATCGGCTTGGGAGTATCGACCGGCTATCCTCTCGGCGTCATCGCGGCGGCAGGAATGCCGTTGGCGTGCTTAACGCCGGGAACCCGCAAGGCTGCATTCATAAGCACGCTTGGCTACTACGTCGCTGCCCTCTGGCCGATGGTCCCCGGACTCGAACGCTACATGGGGCAGTCGGTGATCCCGCTTGCCACTCTTATGATTTGGGGCTTAGCCGCAATCCTGCTTTCGGTGCCCTGGACCATTGCGTGGACATCGGATCGCTTCGGTTGCTTATGGCGAGCGCCACTGGCGCTTGCCGCCACTGTTGTCCCTCCGCTCGGCATCATCGGCCTGGCTTCTCCGCTCACAGCAGCAGGCTACCTTTTCCCCGGCACGGCTTGGGTCGGCCTGGTGGCGGTCGCACTGCTGCCAGGGATGTATCTTTCGACGCGTAGTTTGGCTTTCCGCCCGCGTTGCGCTGTTCTGTTACTCGTCACCACCGCTGGCATCGGACTCGCCATCGGCGCTCGCGTCTTGGCTGCAGGCGCCGCGGAGCCTACTCCGGGATGGATTGCTGTGAACACTCATTTCGGCGATGTTTCCCAAACTTTCGGGGATTTCTACGCAGCTCAGTTTATCCAGCAGAAAGCAGCCGAGACTTTGGCGCGCGTCCTTATCTTTCCGGAGTCGGTGGTGCCCAGGTGGTCCGAAGCGACTGAAGCGTTTTGGCACCAATCGCTTGATCGTTGTCGCACTCATGGCCAAATTCTCGCCATGGGTGCGGGGCTACCGGCCAAGACCGAAACCCCAAAGAACCACCCAGAAGTCCTGAGGGAATTAAAGTCATACGACTTCGGCGCCGCAATTGACGCGCTTGGGAGGATGGATACGCCGCGAGCGATCTACAGAAGTGCGTTTTCGAGTGACCTGATCAAATCGCACCCAGAGCCCATCGACAACACCCTGCTGATTGTCGGCGCGGAATCGGCTACGTTTTACCAACGCGTGCCTGTTCCTGTCGGCATGTGGCGGCCTTTCAACGAAATCACAGTCCCTCTTCGTCTCAATGGTCCCGGCGTGCTTGAGATCGACCACCAACGCGCCGCGGTGCTGATCTGTTATGAACAGATGCTCACCTTCCCGATCCTCGCCTCGATGCTGCAGCATCCGACGGTCATCGTCGGTATCAGCAACACCTTCTGGGTTGGCCACACGACCATTCCGACGTATCAGGCTACGGCTTTGCAAGGCTGGGCAAAGCTCTTTCGCCTCCCCTATTTCTTAGCGGTCAACTCCTGAGTGCGAACTCGATGGCCACAACGTCACGAACCGGCACTCAATCCACCAACAGCCGCCAACTCGGTCTATTCTCCGAAACGACGGATGCCGAACTGGTCAATAATCATATAGAGGAGTCCATAGATGACGGAAACGACGACACTCACACCACTTGGACACCAGATCCTGGACCACTGGAGACGCTACCGACCGGCGATGGTCGAGAAACTGGACAAAGGGAATCAGCTTCAGCAGGCGATCGTCGCAGCGCAGGAGTTGACGGGGAACCTGCTCTACGAGTTGACGGTGCTCCGGAAGATGGGCTACCAACCGGCGTGGGAGATCGCGACGAGGGAATGGGCGTTTCTCCCGGACGAGGAAGACCAGCCCCATCTATCGTTCGATCCAGCGACCCTCGACCCGCACCAACCCTTGCCCGCGATCTCCGCATAACCAGCGCTCACGGTATCGGCGAAGGCAGTCTGAGGCAAAAAGCCCAAGCTAATCTCGCCGCCATTCGCACGCTGAAAACCATAGAAGCCGGTGATCGCCCGGCGACGGCAGAGGAAAAGGCCGTACTCGTCAAGTACACCGGGTGGGGCGCGATGCCGAACGCGTTTGCCCCTCAGCCGTCGCGAGACTGGCAAAGTGTCGCGAACGACTTTAGAGATCTGCTGGACACGGGAGATTACGCGTCGGCTCGCGCCTCAACGCCAAACGCGCACTACACATCTCCGGAAGTAGTTCAGGCGATTTAGCAAGCGATGGAACGGTTCGGATTACAGCCTGGCGCACGGATTCTAGAACCATCCATGGGGGTCGGTCACTTCTTTGGTCTGATGCCCGAGAGTCTGTCTCCTGGTACAAGGCGCACTGGCGTAGAGCTTGATTCCGTCACCGCGCGCATCGCCACCAAACTCTACCCGGATTCAAGCGTTCACGCGAAAGCGTTCGAAGACACGCCGCTTCCCAAAGACTTCTTGACGCGGCTATCGGAAACATACCATTTGGCAACTTTCCAGTTTATGATCCGGCATACCGCCGAAGTCCGCAGTTGACCCGCTCTATACACGATTACTTCCTGACGAAGACTCTTGACGTGGTCCGGCCCGGAGGCGTAATCGCGCTGATCACCAGCCGCTACACCATGGACAAAGAGGATTCAGCGGTTCGACGCCATCTGTCCGACGGATCGATCTTGTTGGGCGCACTGCGGTTGCCCAACACCACATTTAAGGCGAATGCGGGAACCGATGTAACGACCGACATTCTGTTCCTTCAGAAAGGGTCGCCACAGATGGCACCCTCCAGCGAAAGTTGGATTGAGCTGCGCTCGATTGAGACGGCAGATGGTCCGGTGCAGATCAACGAGTACTTTGCTCGCCACCCGGAGATGATGCTCGGGCGTATGGGGATGGAATCGGGGCAGCACGGCATCGCCCCCGCTCTGATCGGAAGATTGGAGCCAGGTGATTTGGTGAAGTCCGTGTCACTTCTTCCCGCCGCCGTTTACAAAAGCATGGACAGCCATGCCCCCGTGTTACGTGTGCCTTCGGAGCAGGTTCCTGCGATCGCGAAGTGAAGGAAGGTGGTCTGGCCGATCGCGATGGAAAAATCGTTGTTCGACGCAGAGAAGTATTCGAGCCTCTAACGCTGCCTTCTTCGGTAGGCGCGAGAATTCGCGGCATGCTTCAGGTTCGTGACGCCGTACGCGACGTGTTCCGGACACAGCTCGCCGATGCCTCGGACGAAACCATCGTCGAAGCCCGCCGCCATCTCAACCAAACCTACGACTTCTTCGCTTCCCGCTTCGGGCCTCTCAACGCGAAGGAGAACGTGAAAGCGTTCGCTGGCGATCCTGACCATCCCCTTCTACTCTCACTGGAAGAATTCAACCCGGAGGCAAAGAGGGCGACCAAAACTGCAATCTTTGATCGCCGCACGTTGGAACGCTATCGCCCAGTGGATCGCGTCGAGACCGCGTCCGAAGCGTTACTCGTATCGCTCAACGAGACCGGCCAGATCAGTTGGCCGCGCATGGAATCGCTGACCAGGCGTGGTGCTCCCGAATTACAGGAAGAACTTGGATCGCTTGCCTACCGAAATCCTGAGGGCGGAGTCTGGGAG
>CAXUCT010000043.1:0-3511 GCA_964249415.1 uncultured Bryobacteraceae bacterium
CTTTTTGTTCTCAACCCCTCTCTCAGGCCAAAGTGTTTTGCAAGACCCTCCTGTGTCTTCAGTTGCTCGATGGTTTGCCTGCAGAGGGCATTCTGATTACGAAAGGCAGACGCTGTGTAGCAAAAGTGTTGCCGGTTCTTTCTTTATGTGCCGACTTAATCAGCAGCGTCAAGGGTCTCTTCTATGGACCCGGACGACGATCTTTTTTTAACCGGACTGAGGTGGAATGCTCAATCTGGACACTCATATCCTGATTAGGGCTATTGAGGGAAAGCTATCTGCGAATGAGCGATCTCTCTTGATCCAAGATCCTGAGTGGAGCGTCTCGTCCATCGTGCTATGGGAGATTACAAGACTGCAGCAGATTGGCCGCATTCGTTACGGTTTGGATCATCCCCCGTTATCCGTCGCTTTAGACCGAGTTCACCAATGGCCAATTAGTCGCCGAGTATGCCTGAACCTTCGCGCCCTTGACTTTCAATCGGATCCCGCCGACGAAATTATTGCGGCGACCAGCCTGACACATCAGACCACTTGTGACACGAGACGCTCGAATCCGAACGTCGCGGCTGGTGCAGTGTCTTTGATGAGCTACTCTTGCCGCAACGCAACCAGTGGATCGATTCTGGTGGCGCGATAAGCGGGTAGGTAGCTGGCGGCGAGGGCAGCGAACGCAAGCAGCGTGGCGCAGGCGAGGAATGTCACCGCGTCGAGTTTGACCAGATTAAAAAGCAAGCTCGACACGAGACGCATGAGGCCGAGTGCAACTACCGTCCCGGCAAGGAGGCCTCCAAGGGTGAGGCGCGCCGTTCCGGACAGGGTCAATTTCAGCACGTCCGCCGACCCGGCGCCGAGCGCCATGCGTACTCCGATGTCATGCGTGCGCTGCGCAACAAAATATGAGATTACGGCAAAAATTCCGGTCGCGGCGAGCAGCAGCGCCACGGCGGCATAGGTGCTCATGGTTCGGGCTGCAGCGCGAATGCCGGAGGTCTGCTCGAAGATCAACTGCTGCTTGCTTTTCAGGCCATAGACAGGAAGATCTTTGTCAATTTTGCGCACGGCAGAACGCGCCGCGCTGGCGGCGCGAGTGGGATCGCCATAGGTGCGGACAACAAACTGTGCGGAATGCGCGGCATGTTGTGTATAGGGAACATACGCGGAGAGAGCGGGGCGGCCGCTGAGCCAATCCTGAACGATGCTGCCGGAAACTCCGACAATCGTGAGCCAGGGAGAAGCAGAATTCCCGAGCTTGATGCGCTGTCCGATGGGATCTGAAGTCGGCCAATAGTAGCGGGCAACCGATTGACTGATGACGACGACGGGCGCGGAGTTGGGACGATCGTGCTCGGAAATGAATCGTCCTTTGAGCAGCGGAATCCGCATGGAAGAAAGAAAGCCGGCGCTCACGGGTTGCAAGCTGGGTTGGGGGTCTCCGGGACGGGACTCAGGGCGGCCTTCGATCCGCAGGCTCTCAGTGGGCCCGTAGCTCCAGAGGGCCGCCGCCTTGGCCCCAGGCACGGCTTCGAGCTGAGGAAGCAAGCGATCGTAGAAATCGACCACTTGCGCCTCTTGCTTGTACGTGCCGGAAGGAAGCGAAACCTGAAGTTGCAGCACGTTCTTCGGATCAAAGCCGTAGTAGCCGGCCAGCACGCCGTTGAACATCTTGACCATGAAGCCCGCTCCGACTAACAGCACCAGGGCTATGGAGACTTCGTACACAATCAGCATGGACTGCAAGCGGTTGCGTCCAGCGGCCGCGGCGGAGGTACGTCCGCCCTCTTTGAGCGCGTCATTCAAATCAGCGCGATCCCGTTGATGCAGAAGCTGAAGGATCGCAGGCAAACAACAGAGGACCGCCGTAAGCAGAGAGATGCCGACCGTGTAAAGGATGACGTAGCCATCAATGCGCATGGTTCGTAGGCCTGCTACGAAAGCAAAGGCGGCTGTTGGAATGCTGGACTTCGTCAAGAAAATATCCCAACTCGCGAGCAGCAGCGCCAGGACGCTGCCGGCCGCGGCGATCAATATACTTTCAGCAAAAAGTTGACGGGCAATTTGGTAGCGGCTCGCGCCCAGAGCAGCACGCAGCGCGATCTCTTTTTCGCGGGTGACGGCTCGCGCCAGTTGCAGGTTGGCGACGTTCGCGCAGGCAAGCAGCAGAGTGAAAGCCGCGGAGCCGAGAAGAAGCAGAACGAAGCGATTTGTCACTTCGTTGATCACGCTGAGCAGGGGAACCACGCTGATGCCGCGCGATTCGTTCGTGCGAGGAAACTGCTGTTCCAAGCGGGTGGCAATTTGTTCCGCTTCCAAGCGCGCCTGTTCAACGGAGACGCGCGGCTTCAGCAGCGCGATCACGTTGAGCGTATGTTCGGAACGCTGGGCCTGGGCTTCTATGCCGATGGACAAGGGAGCCCATACGTCGTTGGTAAGCGGAAAATCAAAATCAGACGGCATGACCCCGACTACCGTATACGCCTCCCCGTTCAGCACAAGTGGTTTGCCGATCGCTTGCGCCGAGCCGGCCAGGCGCTGACGCCAGAATCCATCGCTGACCACCACGGCTCTTGAGGGAGCCCTCTCGCCTTCTTCCGCGGTGAACGTTCTGCCGAGGGCCGGGCGCATTCCGACCACAGCAAAAAAGCCCGGGGAGACAAGCGTTGCTTGCACTCGCGCGGGTTCGCCCGTTCCCGTGAGGTTTGCACTCCAGTTCTGATAGGCAGCAACTTGGTCAAAGGAGTGGCTTTGGCTGCTCCAATCCACGAAATTAGCGGGCGCGAGCGCGTATCGCTCGGTACGGGATTTCGCGACGGTTTCCCAAACACTCATGATGCGGTTGAGGTGAGGAAAGGGCAGCGGGTGCAACACCAGCGCGTTCACCGATGTAAACGAGGAGAGATTGACACCGATACCGAGCGCCAGAGCGAGCAACGAGATAGCCGTGGCGCCTGGAGATTTTAGTAGAGTGCGCACTCCATAGCGGAGATCCTGCAAAAAGCCGCTCATTGTTGTTTATGAGGGCAATTCGGTGGCCAGTGACCGGAGTGCCCTTGCATTGGGCGGGGAAGGCCTGGCGTCACGATACAGCGCCCGAGGAATTCGCGATTCCGGGACGCTGTTGTCCGGGGTTGAAGCTAACGCCTACTCGCCGATGTCCTCGTTCCAGAGGCTTGGATTCTGGGCGATGAAGCGGCGCATGAGATGAATGCACTCGGCATTCTGTAAGACGCGGAGCTTGATTCCTTGTGACCGCAGGTAATCTTCCGCACCGAGAAATGTTTCGTTCTCGCCTACGATCACGGTCGGAAGTTTATAGAGCACGATGGCGCCGCTGCACATGGGGCAAGGGGAAAGCGTACTGTACAGCGTGGAGCGGCGGTACACCGAGGCGGACAAGCGCCCGGCGTTTTCCAGGCAATCCATTTCGCCGTGGAGGATGGCGCTGCCGTTCTGGATGCGGCGATTGTGACCGCGGCCGATAATTTCGCCATCGCAAACCAGCACGGAACCG
>CAXUCT010000043.1:3521-7881 GCA_964249415.1 uncultured Bryobacteraceae bacterium
GGATGGCGCTGCCGAACAAGAATAAGCTATAGATAACGCTGCACAAAATATCAAAAAAAAAAAAAAGCACGGAACCGATTGGAATACCGCCTTCTTCGAGGCTTCGGCGCGCTTCTTCGATCGCGGCAGCAAGGAAGGGATCAGAGAGCATTTCGTACAAGCTATCTTGGCTTCAACCGAGCGAGCGGCCGGCGGACTTATAAATTTGCGCCATGAGCTGCATGTCGCGGAGCCCTTCGACACCATCGCTCTTGGGGTTTCGGTTGTTGAAAACGCAATCGGCGAAGTAGTCGGCTTCACGCATGAATTGCGATGGATCTTTGTCGGGGTTCGGTTCGTCGATAGGCTGCCGGCCGCGGATTTCCGCTTTGAGATGCAGGCCCTCATAGGCAAATGCGGGCTCCATGTGCAGCACTCCGCTCGAGCCGTGAACGCGGAAGTAACCCTCCATGGGAGCGCCGTACGTCGTATTGCAGCTTGCCACAATGCCTGAAGGGAAGCGCATGGTCCAGCCGGTATTTTCTTCTACCGTTTTGAAGCGACCATCGTTGTCGATGACAGAGCAGTAGCCCTCCACGTGTTCCGGCTCTTCCCCGGTCAGATAGCGGCAGGCATTGAGCGAGTAGATGCCGACATCCAGCAGCGGTCCGCCGCCGCTCATTTTCTTGTCGAGGCGCCACTCGCCCAACTTCTCCACAAAGCCATGGGCGCTCTCGATCGCCTGAACGGTTCCAAGCGATCCATCACGAACCATCTGGATGGCGCGGAGATTGGTCGGTTCGTATTGGCAGCGGTAGGCGATCATCAGCTTGCGATCGGCGGCTTTGCAGGCGTTAATCATGGCTTGGCTGTCTTTGACTGCGGTGGCCATGGGTTTCTCGCAGAGCACGTGTTTGCCGGCATTGGCCGCGCGAATAGTGTACTCGGCGTGCATGTTGTTCGGTAGGGCGATGTAGACGGCGTCGATGTTCTTGTTGGAGCTAATTTCGTCGTAGTTCTGATAGCTGTAGATGTTTTTGACCGGGAAATTGTACTCGGCTGCTATCCTTTCCGCCTTGTCGCGATGTCCGCTGACGACCGCCGTGACTTGCGAACTCTGAGACATTTTGCAACCCGGCATGAAGTGGTCGATCGAGATCCGGCCCAAGCCCACGATGCAATATTTCAACTTACGGTCTGCGAAGGATGGGTCTTGCGCACCGAGGCGGGGCACGAAAGAGGAAAGGGCGGCGCCCGCGCCGACGGAATGGGCGAACTGGCGGCGAGTGAGTTTCATAGGGATTCGGTTGGTGGATACGCTTTGGGCCGGGGTGGTTACTCTGGTTGATACTCGAAGCGGTAAGTGCATTGGCTGAGTAGTGCCCGAACGGCTTCGCGGGGATTTTTCGGGCGGTGTGCGAGGCAAGTATGTGGAGCGGGTGCGGTCCGGAACCAATCTTGTGCTATCGGAACAAGATTGCGGTCGGAGTGGTCCCCCGAATTGGGACAAGAAGTTTAGACTCAACTTTTATGGAGTGGAGAAAGAAGAGTCATGAGGTCACCGCAATGAGCAACGGCGCGGTTAATGTGGCGGTTGGATGGGCCCGTACTGAGCAGTAAGTTTATTAGACCGGGTAGAATAGATGCTCAGGCCAATGTCCCGTCAAAGCTCGATAGATTAGAGCCAAGCCCAAAATCAGGAGCGCAGCTCCAACGATGAAAACGGCCAGCCAAACCAGATCGACTGGGCGGAAGGGGGAACGAAGAGGCGGAGCGATCCGCCGCGCCACCGCCGCTGTACGCGCTGCGACGGCGACGACAGCCGCTACGGCTGCAGCCATTATGGGTAAGAGCCAAGTGGGAAGTTGGTCCATCGCTCATCCATTCGGGCGGGGTTGCCGCTTCGCGTGCGATGCCGCTTGCCAGCTGCAATGTAACAGGCAAAGAAGCACGCGTCGCCTATGACCCCCACATCGAGTGAAAGCTCGGCTACTTCACAGACCATGTCCGATCTTTATGCCGATCTCAGCAGTAGTTCGGCGGCGAAGTCAGATGCCGCCGCGACAGCCCTCGCAACGGCTGATCAGCGTTCAGCCGCACCCGCAATCCTGAAGGCTCTTCGGGACGACTGCGCCTGGGAATACGTGTCTGCACCTAAGATACTAGCACTGGCGATGCTGGCCTCGGCAGACTTCGGGATTGAGCTGATCTCGGTTTTAGACGGTCTGAAAGACGAGGATATCGAGGACCAGCCGGACGATGTCTACGACGAATACTGGCGGCTGCGCAAGGCGCTGACTGGCGTGCTGGTCGCCATGGGTGCGCGGGCTCTCCCCGCCATTGCTCGAGGACGTGCGAGCGCCAACCCTGAGACACGGGCCGTAGCGGAGGAAGCGAATAAGCAGCTGGCAAACGCCGGCGTAGCGGTCGAAGACGCCGTGGACCCCAAGCAAGCGGCCGGGACGCCGCCGCAGCCAGCGGAGTCTCAAGCGCCTAACGCACTCGGCGCGGTCGAGCGGTTGATCGATGAGGCGCGACACGGGCGCCTCGCGTACGACGAATTCGCCCATGCCCTTATGTTGGGTCCGGTTCACGTGCCGTTGCGCTCGGACCCCGGACCGGATGGCGCCGCCTTCAATCCCTTCATCGTAGAAGGCGAGCAAGCTCGGCTATACGTGGCCGCCGTAACAGGCTCCGAACGCATCAAAACATCCGGGCTGAAGCCCGCCTATGTGCTTGCTTTGCCGCAGGCGAGCTGGCTTTTTTCGAGGATCGCGCTCTCGCCCTATGGGCTCGTCCTCAATCCCGGGAGCGATCTTGGTTTTGCCATGGAGCCTAGCGAAGTTCGCCGTCTAGCTCAGAAGTGGAAGTCGTAATGGCAGGCGTCAAGGCGGCTGTGCGCTGCCGGCTATCTTGTCTAGCTGTATGGTGATGATGTGCTCGTGGCTCATCCGAAGCACCATTGAAAGAACTCCGGCTTACAAGCGCTCGACCGTGCGTGGGTCGAATTCACCGTTGAAGTATTTGGCAACTCTTCCTTGAACACGCCGTTTTCAGAGCCGCCAAGCGAATAGGGTCATCGAAGAACGCAGCTGTTCTGCTATGGACCTTGGATCGACCGCGGCAGGGAACTCCACGACCCCCGATCGGGTGGCTCTCTTGGCGCGCAACAGCTCGCCATGATGCTGTTGATCCGGGCATTGCGGGTGCATCTTGCGGCACGCGTCAGCGACCCTCCTGAGGAAAGCTTGCGGATTGCTGTTCGTTACGAATAGCCGGTAAGGTGCCGTTGAGCGCTAGATTAGACTCTGGCGTCATTTTCAACGTCTTTGGCGGCCTCGGCAAGTTCGTCTAAAAGTATGCCCGTCCGGAAGGCTCATAAGAAACTCGTATTTTACAGCCCTAGTCTTTCGGTCGAATCCTACCGGCAAGTTTCACTTGATGCCCTGCAGGCGCCACGCTTTCAAGGCGATTAGCCAGTAGGGACTAATGAGACTTGCTGTGATCCTGATCTTAGGCGCTGCGCTGGGGCTGGCTGGCGCTTGGCAGAATGATGACGCCGCGGGATGGCGAGCGCTTTACGATGCGCACGATTGGTTCCAATTGCGGGACGCCATTGCGGGTAAAGACGCTCCAGCCTTATACCGGGGCGCGGTGGCCGCTGCGTTCAATAGAACGGACGAGGCCGCGGAAGCTCTTCATCCGCTGATCAACGGCTCCACAACTTCGAAAGACGCAGACGATGCGGACGATTGGCTCAGTTATATGTATGTACGAGCGGGTCAGTATCAGAAAGCCGCCGGCGAGGTGGATGGGGGAACTCCATTGCTGGCCACGCTCCGAAATCTACCTGACCAGTCAGTCACGGGCACGCAACCTTCTTCCATAGCCTGCCGCCTATGGCAGCGAAAGCTCTTCATCCCGGTCACGGTTGGGGGAAAGCAGGTCGAATTCTTCCTCGACTCAGATGCCAACTTTTCTTTTGTAAGCGAATCCCAGGCGCGAAGTCTTGGTTTGGCTATTCGGGAAAGCGAAGTCAAGGTTCATGGCGCCGGAGGGGTGGAGACCGGGTTCAGAACCGCTGTAGCGGAAGACCTAACGGTCGGAAACGTTCACTTGAAGCAGGTGGCGTTTATGGTCATGGCGGACGGTGAACAAGTCTTCTCCCGGTTTCCGGCGGGTCAGCAAGGGGCACTGGGATTGCCGGTGCTGCTGGCGTTCCGGACCCTGCAATATAGCAAAGGAAAGCTTGAAATCGCAGCCCCATCGGAGGCTATGCCCGCCGATGGACAAAATGTCTGCTTTGACGGATTAGACCCCGTCGCACGCGTCCGCTTCGAGGGGCAGCAACTGCCAGTGATCCTCGACACAGGTGCTGAAA
>CAXUCT010000043.1:7891-11016 GCA_964249415.1 uncultured Bryobacteraceae bacterium
GTGCTGAAATGACCGAGATTTGGCCGCCCTTCTCACAAAAGTTCCCACAGATTGTGAGCGCGTCGGGCAAGTCCAGTTCCGTCATGGAGCGCAGCTTTGGAGGAACTTCCCGGATTGCCGAACGAATCCTCCCAGAGTTGCTCCTGAACGTGGGTGGAAGCCAAGCCCGCATCCGGCCCGCCCGTGTCCTTCTAGCGCAGACCACTCCGAATAGCCAACGATACTTCGGCCGTCTTGGCCTTGATGCGCTGACCTCCGCGCATGAAGTCACGGTCGACTTCCAAGCTTTGAAGCTGACGCTAAGGTGATTGCCTGACGCGATCCGCGATTGGATAGGACCTACAGTCGTGGCGCGATTGCTTTGGCCGCTTCCTGCGATGTCATTACAGGGTATACTTCGAAGTCAATCAGGTCGCTCCACTTCGCCATCCAATCATCAAGCAGCCTGCGATCCATGTGTTTTCATTAGCTGAAAACAGCACTCCAGTTTATTGTCAACCCAACTGGATAGGTACAGCAGCCCTTCCGGAGCCAGACGGCCACTCTCTTCAAACCGGCGATACACCGCCGCTGCATCGCTATTCTTAAAGCGCTCTATAACCATGTAGAGAGTTGGCATTTCATAACCTTTCGCGACCACTCATAGTAATACCTCTTGACGATAGTCGTTGAAACAAGTATTGTAGCTGAGTGGCCCGGCTTGCGGATGAGATCAAGAGCAAACCCTTCGCCCATCTGGAAGATGAGGCCATGCTCAACATTGTCCGCACGGCTGATATTTTAATGCAGCGGGCTAACTACGTTCTTAAGCAGTTTGAGGTAAGCGGCCCGCAGTACAACGTATTGCGAATTCTACGGGGGTCAAGAGACGGGATCTCGTGTGGGCAAATTGCTGAACGGATGATTACCCGCGACCCCGACATTACCCGCCTGCTTGACCGGCTGGAAACGCGCGGTTTGATACGCCGTGAGCGTAACGGGCAGGACCGGCGGGTGGTCATGGCGTACATTACTTCGTGCGGCCTACAAATGGTCGAACGACTCGATCCGGTCATGGTTGAGGAGCATCGCCGTCAGTTTAGCGTTTTAGGGGAGGCGAAGCTACGCCGGTTAATCGAGCTGCTGGAGCAAGCCCGAGAATCAATACAAGCAGCGCAAGAGAAGGAGAGAAATGAAAGCTAATTACCAGATTGATCCTGCACATTCGAGTGTGCAATTCAGCATTCGGCACCTGATGATCTCAAACGTCCGTGGGACGTTCACTGGCGTTAAAGGAACGGTTGTCTATGATTCCGATAATCCGTCCGGAACAAGTATCGAGGCCGAGATTGATTCGTCCTCGATCAATACGCTAGAGGAGAAGCGGGACGCTCACCTGAAGACGGCCCAATTCCTCGACGTAGAAAAGTTTCCGGCCATCAAGTTTCGGAGTACGAGTGTTGAAAAACAGGGCGATGGATTGAAAGTGACCGGCGATCTCACGCTGCATGGTGTCACCAAGCCGGTTGTGCTCGCTGTGGAAGACATAGCACCTGAAACAAAGGATCCCGTTGGAAGCATAAGAATCGGTGCAGCGGCAAAAACGAAGATCAAGCGCAGTGATTTCGGCCTTAGTTGGAACGCCGCGCTCGAGACTGGCGGCTTCGTAATTGGCGACGAGCTGAAGCTCGATTTCGAACTTGAGTTATTGAAGCAGCAGAGCGCCGCGGCTTAGCGGCAGCATCACGCCGCCTTCGAGCGCGCCCGCTTCATTGGCGTGAGCAGCGAGAGCACGATCTGTTCGTAAAGGTAGTTGTTCCGGCTGTCGCGATACTTTTCTGCAAAGTCGCGGAGCGTGCCGGCGGAATAACACTCCATCACGGTCGGGTGAATGTAATACTTTCTGCAGGTCGCGGGCTTGTTGCCTAACTTGCCCGCGACGTCTTTGATCACATCCACTAGAAGGGCTTTGGTAGGCGCATCCGCAGCCCCCTCGACCGCGCACTTTTCCAGCAGGAAGCTCGCGGCCAGGCAGGTTCCCCCCCAGGTGCGAAAGTCCTTGGCCGTGAAATCACCTCCACTGATTTCCCGAAGATATTCGTTCACGTCGCCAGATTCGATCGTTTGCGGCTGACCACTTTCGTCTAGGTACTCAAATAAAGCGCTGCCGGGAATGTCCCGGCATCTCCTTAGGATCTTAGCCAGGTGGGCATCGTGAAGAGTGATCTCATGATGTTGACCACTCTTCCCGCGAAACTTAAATTTCAGCATGTCCCCTAGAATCTGGACGTGCTGATTACGTAAGGTGGTCAGGCCGAAAGAACCGTTTTCTTCCGCGTATTCTTCGTTTCCAATCCGAATATAAGTGGTCTCCAGCAGTTTCACCACGGCGGCCAGGACCTTTCGTTTGGTAAGGCCCGGACGCTTGAGATCCCGTCCTACCGCGCGACGTATACGCGGCAGGACCTTGCCGAAGGCTCGCATCCGATCGAACTTCACCAGATCCCGTACCTCGCGGTATTTCTGGTGATAGCGGTACTGCTTGCGGCCCCGCGCATCCCGTCCGACGGCCTGGATGTGGGTGTTCGCCTTGGGGCTGATCCACACCGATGTCCATGCCGGGGGGATGACAAGCGCACGAATGCGATCCAGCGTCTCCGGATCTCGCACCGGCTGGTTTGAAGCATCAAGATAGGCGAAGCCGTGTCCCGCACGCCGCCTTTGGATGCCCTGTCCCGCAGGGATTACGTACCGCAGACCTGCCTGCTCAGCCGACTTTACCTCGTCGGGGAGCGTCAAAGTCGTATTCGTCGGCGTTGACATCTTTCTAGTCTGATGCACTTTGAAGTCGAAACACTACTTCGATGCTACATGTCAGATAAGCGCTGTAGGAATAGAGGACAAATGAGTAGAGCCGTAATTTTCGACATGGACGGCACGTTGCTGGATTCAGTAGATCTGCACGCGGAAGCATGGGAGGAGGCGTTTCGGCATTT
Source organism: uncultured Bryobacteraceae bacterium (assembly GCA_964249415.1). Lineage (GTDB taxonomy): Bacteria > Acidobacteriota > Terriglobia > Bryobacterales > Bryobacteraceae > Bog-105. The sequence continues at coordinate 10,867 of CAXUCT010000043.1, forward strand.
CGGGTACGATTTTCCTGTCGACAAGATTCGCAGCCAGATTGGGAAAGGCGGAGATCAGCTATTGCCGGTTTTCCTGTCGGAACAGGAAATCAAGGAGAAGGAAGAAGCGCTGCAAGAGTTCCGCGGGAAGTTGTTTAAGCAGAAGTATCT
>CAXUCT010000043.1:11026-16497 GCA_964249415.1 uncultured Bryobacteraceae bacterium
GTATCTTTCCCGCGTTAAACCGTTCCCGGGCGTTCGAGAGCTATTTGAAAAGATTAAGGGCCAAGGACAGCACATCGCGATTGCTTCTTCAGCTAAGAAAGACGAACTGAAGGTTTTTGAGCAGATTGCAAAAATTGACGATCTGGTGGACGTGGAGACTTCTTCAGCCGATGCGGAACGATCCAAGCCTCATCCCGATATCTTTGAAGTTGCTCTTGATCGGCTGGGAAAAAAGTTTGATCGAGAGCAGGTTGTGGTGATAGGCGACAGTCCGCACGACGCGGAAGCTGCGACCAAAGCGGGGCTGCGCGCGGTGGGGGTGCTGTGTGGCGGGTTTGCCGAAGCCGATTTGCGCAAGGCTGGCTGCGTAGCCATTTTTGCGGGACCGGAGGATCTACTACGACGCTATGACGAGTCCCCGTTAGCAGAAGTCCAATAGCGGGTTGCGCCGCTCTGCCCCTAAAGGCTTTGATTTACGGTTTTTGTGCACACCGCCAGGATCGCGAACAGGAAAAACAAGGCATCGTTGTTCCAAAACACAAAGGCCGTAAACAGGCACAAAAGCGCTATTTGCGAGCGCGGGTCTAGTGACCAACCAAACATGCGTGGTATCCCTCTAATGCCGGGAACGGCACCCTTTCGTAAAAGCAGCCGGCAGTATGAGCCTAAGAGCCGGGTTTGCTACTGCCGCTGCTTATGTGATCGGGAGTTTTCTGCATTGACTGCACAACATCTTTAAGGGCACTGGGAATGGCGCCATAATCGCCACTTGAAATTGCGGCGCCCAGTTCAAGGGTTGCCGAAACAAGTTTGGTAATCTCCGCGATCGTATTCAGATGCGCAAGGGATTGTTTGGCTTCGGTGGTTACCTCAACAACATGATTGAGATCCGATTGGATCCCGTCCAGGGTGTTTTGGATCGCGAGCGCTGTGAAGTCGTCATGCAGATCGCAAAGCTCTTGAAAAAGCTGCTCCAGCCGAAGGCGTTCTGCCGTGTCCAATTCATCGAAGTGCTGAGTTCTGTAATTGTCCACTGCCGAGGACATCTCAGTGAACACCTGTGCCAGTTGTCTGATCTGATCCGCCGTTTGTCCCATGCTCTCGATGTTCCTTGTGTCACAACCCTTGCTGCAACGCTGGAAGAAGCCCCTCAAGTTTTTCAGTATAGGGCTGCAATGCAGCCGTCAATTGCTTTGCGTTCAGGCGCTTCGCGCTTTCGGCAAGCTGGTGATGACCTTCGCGAATGGAACGGAGTGCCTCGACATATGCTTCAGCCGCTGCCTTGCGCCGTTTCAACGTATTCAGGTCTTCCGAGTAGGCGCGGTTCAGCAGCAACGTGCTCGCAAGACCCTTGCTTTCCGAAACACCCTGATAGCGCGCCGCGAGCGTCTGCTGCTCTTCGGCGAGGAGTCCTACATAGTCCTTGGAAGCGATGTCTGCAAATCCTTGCGTAATGGATGTAATGCTTGGGTCAGCCTCTAACAGAACGTGCAAGAGACGGCGCTGCTGGTATTGCTGGGTGAAGAGCTCGGTCACTAAGTTCGCCAATTTGCTAATGGAATCCACCTGAACGGGCTTTAGCTGGGCTGCCACTGCAGCGCTAGCAGCCGCTTGCTGGCCCGGGCCGCTTACCGTGGAACTGTTGAAAGCGGCGAGTTGCTGCAGCGCGCGAAAATAAGCACTCAGCACGTTGGAGGCTTTCGCGAGAGCGTCTCCTTGCCGCGCGAAAACTGTGCATTGTGGGATCTCGTCTCCGCTTCCGGAGCTAGCCTCTTTTGGAGCGGCAGGCATAAAAATCGGTGCAATTGGCGCCGCGTCCTCATGACGGCGAACACAGGAGGCATGAATATCTTTGAAGGTTGCGCTCCCCTGGTCCAATGCCTTTTGAGCGTCGGCTGAAAACGTGGCAACCGCTTGAGGCGCTGCACAGCTTTGAAGAATTAGGGTCGCTTGGAGCAAGATGATGAAAGTTCCTAAACGCCAGCGGCTTAGGCTTTCAGTTCCTAGTCTTTCCATCATCTTGAGAATAAGTGGGTCCTCTGCAAACTCTTGGATTGGGAGGCCAGAACGAAACCCGCGATATATTCCGGGGATCTAACTGGATAGGTTGGAGAACCTGAAAAAAACCATGAAGAAGATACTTACCGCCATGTCGTTGAGCGTGGCATTGCTCGCCCCGGCCTATTTGGGTGCCCAGGATCGCGATGACCATCGGGATCACGATGACCACCGGGACCATGACCAACGCTATTACGATAACCGCCATAAAGACTACCACGAGTGGAATGGCAATGAAGATCGCGCTTATCACATGTATTGGGATCAGCGCCACCGTCAGTACGTGGACTGGGATCACGCATCGGCCAGACAGCGTCAGGATTATTGGAATTGGCGGCATAATCATTCCGATTCGCTGCTGCAAATAAACGTTCGTTAGGGTCGGACGGGCCGAAGCCTCGGCTAGACCGGTAACCGGCTAGCGAAGGCTTCTTTGAGTTTGGCGTAGGTATCGTTCAGCGCTTCGGGTATGATCCGCGTCTCGCCGACGGTGGTCATAAAGTTCGCATCGCCTCTCCAGCGTGGCAGCACGTGCATGTGAATGTGCTGTTCGATACCAGCGCCAGCCGCCTCGCCGAGATTCATTCCCAGATTGAGCCCATCAGGACGATAGGCCTCCTCAATCACGTCTTCTGCCACCCGCATGAGCCCCATGATTTCTCCGGACGTCGCCTCGCTGGTTTGCGACAGTCGCGAGACGTGCACATAAGGCGCAATCATCAGGTGACCGCTGGTATAGGGATAACGATTCAGGATCACAAAGCTTAACTCAGCGCGGTAAACCACCAGGCTTTCTTCATCCGAGCTGCCCAGAGCGGCATTGCAAAAGATGCAGCTGCCTTTTTCTTTCTTGGCGTGCATATAGGTGGTACGCCACGGCGTCCACAAGTAGGTCATGCCAGTATCAAGCTATGTGTTGCTAGGGTTGTGATCCATAGCAGGATCAACGGGAGTTGCGGCGTCCGGGCCGTCGGAAGCCGGCTGGATAGATTCGGCGGAGTGATTGACGATATCCCGCAATTCCTTGCTTGGCTTGAAATATGGAATACGCTTAGACGGTACCTCGACCCGCGATCCGGTTTTCGGGTTGCGTCCGACGCGAGGCTGGCGCTGGCGCGTGCGAAAACTGCCGAATCCTCGAATCTCAATCTTTTCGCCCTTATGAAGACTGTTCACAATGCTGTCGAAGATCGTTTCTACGATCGTTTCCGAGTCTTTGCGGGTCATTTCCACCACTTTCGACACCTCTTCGATCAGCTCAGCCTTGGTCATTCTTGCATTTCCTTGATATGTCCTACTTTCGTTGCTTTCTCTACCCGGGCAGCGGGGGTGCGCTGCGTGAATATAAGTAGCTGCGCACTCTTCGCAACAGCAGGGGCGGCATCGCCGGGCCGCTACCTATGAGGTTCGTTCTTCTGACTTGTGCTGCTTCATAGCGTCCCCAACCGTCGATGTGGCGGCTGCGGCTTGGCGTTTGTAGTCCTGCAGACGGCTGCGCTCGTCGTTCTCGGCTACAGCACGCAGACTAAGTCCAATGCGTTTCTGCTCCTCGTTCATTTTGATAATTTTGAAGTCATATTCTTTGCCGATGGGGAGCGCCGGCTCCTCAGTACCGGGTTTGGGTCCGCTGCGCGGCGTCACTTCGCCCGTGATCTCGCTGCGATGGCAGAGACCCTCTACGCCAGGTAGTAACTCGATAAAAACGCCGAACGTCGCTGCGCGAGAGACCCGTCCCCGGATGGAATCGCCTACTTGATGGCCTCGGAAAAACGTCTCCCAGGCGTCCGGCTGTAATTGTTTGACGCCCAAGGAGAGCCGCCGATTTCCCGCATCGATGTTTAAGATGACGGCTTGCACCATTTGACCCTTTTTGACGAGCTCTGAAGGATGCTTAATGTGCGCGGTCCAAGACATGTCGGAAACGTGGACTAAACCATCTACGCCTTCTTCGATCTCAATAAAAGCGCCGAAGTCGGCCAGCTTCCGGACCCGTCCTTCCACCACTGAGCCGATGCTGTAGCGCTCCGCGACCGTGGTCCACGGATCAGCTTCCAGCTGCTTGATTCCTAGCGAGATGCGGCGCTCTTTCGGCTTCACTTCCAGCACCACGGCCTGCACCTCGTCACCCGGTTTCACAACTTTGGCCGGGTGCTTCATACGTCGGCTCCAGGTCATCTCTGAGATGTGAATGAGACCCTCTACGCCGGGCTCAATCTCAATAAACGCGCCATAGTCGGTAACGCTCACCACCCTGCCTATCACGCGGGTTTGCGGGGGATAACGGCCTTCGATATCCGTCCACGGATCGGGGTGCAGCTGCTTCAACCCGAGGGATATGCGCTCCTTCTCGCGATCGAACTTCAGGACTTTGACGGTAATCTCATCGCCAATCTGCAGCACGGCAGACGGATGCGTCACATTTCCATAAGTCAGGTCGCTTACGTGCAGAAGACCGTCGATGCCGCCTAGATCCACGAAGGCGCCGTAATCGGTTAAGCTCTTCACTACACCCGTGACCTCCGCGCCCTCCGCCAGATGAGCTAAGGCGTCGCTCTTCTTTGCGAGCAACTCTTCTTCGAGAATGGCCCGGCGTGACACTACCGCATTGCCGCGGCGCCGGTTCAGCTTAAGGATACGGACGCTAACTTCACGCCCGATGAACGTGTCGAAGTTGTGTGTGGGGCGAAGGTCCACCTGTGAACTGGGCAGAAAAGCGATCACGCCAATATCTACAGCCAGCCCCCCTTTGATTTTATTCGCGATCAAGCCGGTAACCGGCGTTCCCTCCGCAGCTGCCTTCTCCAGGTCGTCCCAAATATGTAGCCGGTGAGCGCGTTCGTAGGAAAGGAGGATGTAGCCCTCCACGGGTTCGCCCGCGCGGTCGAACATAACATCGATCACGTCACCGGCCTTTACGGCGGGTTTGCCGTTCACGAGCGAAAACTGGGAAGCTGGCACCAAGCCTTCGCTCTTGCGACCGATATCTACAATGACCTCTTTTTCAGAGACGCTAAGCACGCGACCATGCACCACCTCGCGGTCTTTCGTCGCGAACTGGTTGCTGTAGTCGTCTAGGAAGGCCTGATAGTCCGCGCTATCGGTTCCTGGCAAATCAACATACTCATCAGATGGACCGGCCATGTGTCGTCACTACCTGAACAGAGCTTCCGGCAAGCAACCTAACAATCGGAAGGCACCGCAAATGGAAACCCACGCTATCCAAAACCCGAGGCAGTCAGTGGGCGTCAACTTATTGATACTTCAGTACTTCAGAACTATAGCCGAGCGTTCCGGCGATGTCAACCCGGGCGCTTCAGAGAACTCGGCGAATTTCGGTCTTTTATCCAGCCCCCGACGGCAGTTGCCCGCACCGAAGTCTGTCGTGAGCTGCCGAATTGCCAGTAAGCTCTGGG
>CAXUCT010000044.1:0-1006 GCA_964249415.1 uncultured Bryobacteraceae bacterium
CCGGCCAGCTCCAGCGCTTCCCGCATATGTGGCGACGAACTGATTTCGGATTGTGTTCTCGCAGACGTGCCCATGCGAACTCAGTCGAAAAGCGATGCCACAAACTTTTCCGGTTCAAATGGCAAAAGATCCTCGATCTTTTCACCCACCCCGATGAACCGAATTGGCAGATTCAGTTCTCGCGCGATCGCCACCACCACGCCGCCCTTCGCCGTTCCGTCCAGTTTGGTAAGCACAATGCCGGTCACCCCAGCCGACTCCGTGAACTTGCGCGCCTGCTCCAAGCCATTCTGCCCGGTCGTCGCGTCCATCACCAGCCAAACCTCGTGTGGCGAGCCCGGCACCACCCGCTGACACGTCCGCCGCATCTTCGCAAGCTCCGCCATCAGGTTCTCTTTCGTGTGCAACCGGCCCGCAGTATCTACTATTACGTAATCAAAACCGCTCGCCTTCGCCGCCTGCAAGGCATCAAACACCACTGCGCTCGGATCTGCTCCCGTGTTCTGGCGTATCATCCGCACGGCCGCCCGCTGCGCCCATACGTCCAACTGCTCAATCGCCGCCGCGCGAAACGTATCCGCCGCGCACAACAGCACCTTGCGCCCTTCCCCCTGAAAGCGGTGCGCCAACTTCCCGATCGTGGTCGTCTTCCCCGCCCCGTTGATTCCCACCAGCATCACCACCGCCGGCGGTGTCGCCACCACCCGAACCGGAGTCTCCGAGGCACGCAGCACTTCGAGCAGATGCTCGCGAATCAAGTTCTTGATCTCTGTCGCATCGCCCGTCATCTTCCGGTCTACGCGCTGCTGAATATCCTGCAAGATCTCATCAACGGTCCGCACGCCCAGATCCGCAGTGATCAACGTGTACTCCAACTCCTCCAGCAGATCGGCATCAATCTCCTTCTTCCCGGAGAGCACGTCCTCTATCCGATCCACCAGTCCGGAACGCGTCTTTTGGATGCCGGCCTTCAGCTTGTCAAGAAGATTAGGTTCGGTTGGAACCG
>CAXUCT010000044.1:1016-2065 GCA_964249415.1 uncultured Bryobacteraceae bacterium
AAAAGTGTCTGTATTGCCATGTCGAGAGTGCACGCGCTGCTAACTTCCACACTCGTACAAAGTGCCGCGCGCGCTCAACTTCAAGTTTAGCGAGAGGCCCTATTGCGCTCTCCTACCCCAGAACTTCTGTCCTAAGTGGTACCGGCCTAGGTGACGTTGGCACGTACCTGACCTGCTGGTCTCGTGTCCTAGCCAGTCGCATACTGGGCCGCATGCAACCGCTCTCCATCGAACGGATTCCCCCTGCAGTGCCACCCTTGCCTACGTGGGCCGCGCGGAACGGGCACGGTTCACGGTTCACGTTCGTCGCCTTGGTGCTGCTCGCTATAGCGGTTGGAGACGGTGTAAGGTATGTGGCGCCTCTGCCCCTGCGCCGAGCCTTTGGAGCCCTCAATCTCGCCAATCCCCTCAACGCAAGCTCCCTGCTGGCTGCCCTGGCGGCTGCCATTCTCTTGCATGAGTCCGGTCATTTGTTTGCCGCGCTCGCAATGAACTTCGATATCCTCGGCATTGCGCTCGGTCCCTTCCGCGCCACCCGTTCCTATGGCACATGGCGTGTTCGATTCTCCGCCAGGTCCTTCTTCTCCGGCTCCATCTCGGCTATTCCCCGCAACGCTCACGCTTGGCGCGCACGAATGCTGCTGGTAGTTGCTGCCGGGCCCATCGCCACGCTGCTCACCGGAACCGCTGCGGCGGTCATGCGTTCGTCACACTCCCAATCTGAATGGACTACTACGTTTTTAGGGGCGCTCACGCAGCTCAGCCTTCTCATCTTCGTACTGGGCCTTGTCCCCAACAACCGTAACGCGCGGATCAGAAACGATGCTCGCCTCTGGTTGGTCCTGTGCCGCAACTCGCGCGAAGCTCGTGCCATCCTCCTCTATCACCTTGTTACGCAACTTGAAATTGCCGGAACACGGCCGCGGGATTATCCGGAACCGCTGTTGCACGAACTCGCGGCCGCGCAGGGCCAGCCTGAGCTTATGTTGTATGGCGCTCATGCGATCTTCCGCTGGGCTCTCGATCGCGGTCATATCGAAGCCGCCCAC
>CAXUCT010000044.1:2084-15980 GCA_964249415.1 uncultured Bryobacteraceae bacterium
GTCTAGAACTAAGCGAACTTTGCGAATCCCGCTCCCGCAATCTCGCACTCGCTAACTCCGCCTGTTTCGATGTACTGTTCCGCACTGGACGGCTTGACGCATGCAACAAGTTCGCCGAAGTGGATTGGCAGACTGTGTCACCCTCTTGGCTGGCGCATCGCGCGCGGGCCGCCTATTATCTGGCCAACGAAAACGTGCCCGAGTGTCTCGCCGAGATATCCCACGCGCGCTACGCGTTGCCGCGCGGTCTCGCCATCGGTGCCTTTGAACTGGTGCTCCTCGGCCGGCTACATCAAAAGGCTTTAAACCTGCAGCCACGGGAGTTATCGAGGCAAGTTCAGCAAGCTGCAGCTTAAAACCTAACCTGCATCTGAGTGGAGCTACATCTGAAACGAATCTCCCTCACTAGCGGTCCAAGCAGATGAAGGGATTACGAGGTGCTTCGCGGTTGAGCGAGGGCCATATCATCGGTCAAAATTACACAACCGAGGTAGTAATACGGCAACTTTAGCTGCATCTCTATAGGCAATGTAATCGCTTGAGAAATCGCGTGCTGCCGCACGAAAGAGTGTTCGCATGACTTCGTTGGTGCATGGACGTACAAGAAGGCGCTTAGCTTTACTGTTCTCCGTTCCACTCGCGTTTAGCGTGCTTTTCTTCCTTGTTAGTCTCGAGACGGAACATACTGATATTGGCCTGCTGCGGATTGAGAACTTATCCTCGGCAGTACTCCAGCTCAGGTCGCTGGCCAACGACATAGAGTCCGGTGAACGTGGCTTCCTATTAACCGGCGACGAACATTATCTGTCGCCGCTGGAGCACGCTAATGTGTCACTACCTACTCAGATCGAATCGTGCGAAGGCAACGCCAAGGAGCAGCCGCAGCCGGTTCGAGACAGAATCTATCAACTGATTGCGCTTGTCAAACAAAGGAGCGACCAGGCCGCTAAAGTTTTAAAGACTCAGCAGTCCCAAGGTTTCGCCGCCGCAGTGGATCTCGCAAAATCCGATGGCTCTGAAGACGTCATGAACCGGATCCGTCTCGCTACCGGTGAACTGCAAGCGGGCTTCGCGGATAGCCAGTCGGTTTACATGGGCAGTCAAAGAAATCTGAACCATTGGGCGTTTCTCTCATTCGCCTTCGGAACCACCATCATGCTTGGCGTGATGTTCTGGCTTTATACTCAGCTGCTCACCTATCTACATGGGCGCGACAACGCCCTCAGTCAGCTGCAGGATGCAAATGGCGAGCTGGCAACGTTGAATTCCGAACTGGAGCAACGTGTTGACGAACGAACACGCGATCTCACCCAAGCGAACGAAGAACTGCAGCAGTTCGCCTATGTCGCCAGTCATGACTTGCAGGAGCCGCTTCGAACTATCACCAGCTTCACGCAACTTCTCTCCGCCAGGTACAGGGGCAAGTTGGATGAGGACGCCGATGAGTTCATGGGGTACATCGTTACCTCCTCCCGGCGAATGATGGATCTTATCAATGGCCTACTGGCCGTTGTCCGGCTGCGCAAGAGCGGATTTCCGACTGTTTCTGTTTCGTTCGAGAAGTTGTTGGAGGAGGCAGAGATTGGCCTTCAGGCGCTGATCCGCGAGAGCCAAACCGCAATTCAGCACGGACCCCTTCCAGCGCTGGTGGTCGACCGCGTCCAGTTCTCGCAGGTTCTGCAGAACCTGATCTCAAACGCCATTAAGTACCGGCGCGAAGCAGCGCCGCGCGTTCAGGTTGAAGCCAAACGCGATATCAGTAACTGGGTGTTTTCCGTGTCGGACAACGGTCGCGGCTTCAATCAACAATTCGCTGAGCGCATCTTCGGCCTCTTTCAACGCCTGCACGGCCGCGACGTGGAAGGGACCGGCATGGGACTCGCCATCGCGCGCAAAATCGTAGAGCGGCATGGCGGGCGTATCTGGGCCGAGTCCCAGGAAGGTTCCGGATCAACCTTCTATTTCAGCCTGCCCGTGAGTGTAGAAGTTTCGCGTATCGCTACAGGCGCGGAAGCATCCCGCGCCGCAACTCAGGTTCAATAGGCGTTGTTGGTGCCGCTATTTAGGAACACGGTGGGGTTAACCGACATACCGGGTACCAGGAGATGTTCGCGATTTTCCCCTGGCTCCAGGACAATCTTCACCGGTATCCGCTGAACTACTTTCACGTAGTTGCCTGTTGCGTTTTCAGGCGGCAGAAGGCTGAAGAGCGCTCCTGAAGCTGCCGAAATGCTGTCAATATGCGCCCGATACTTATGCCCGCTCCCATACGTGTCTGTGGTTATCTCAACCCGCTGTCCCACGCGCATCTTTTTTAGCTGTGTCTCTTTGAAGTTTGCCGTAACCCAGATGTCATCTAGAGGCACCAATGCCATGAATTGCTGACCGGCGGAGACCTGCATACCGGGCTCCGCCGATTTGCGGGTAACCACGCCGTCTACCGGCGCTTTGATGATGGTGTATTGAAGATTCAATTGGGCTTGATCCAAATCCGCCTGACGTTGCTGCACCGTCGCTTGCGACTGCTTGTACCGTGCTGCGCTGGCCGCTTGCTGGGTCGCTCGTAGTTGCTGGCTTTGCCGTTGTTGTACGTTCGCAGTCGCTAATCTGGCTCTGGCCTGATCGAGTTGAGCCAGCGATTGCCCGATATTGTGCTCGGCCTCCACGATGTCGGCTCGAGCAGATGATACCTGGGCAGCGTTAGCTTCGGCCGCGGCAACTGCAGCGTCGTAGTCTTGCCGGGAGATCTCGTCTTTATCCACCAGGTCCTTCATGCGAAGCAGATCTTTCTGCGCTTTAACCAGGTTCGCCTGTCTTTCGGCGAGTGCACCGTTTGCGGACTCTAAAGCCGCTCGCGAGGCATCAACGGTCTGCTGGGCCGATGCGATTCCCGCCTGCGCTTGCTGCACTTGGGTGCTGCTTGTGCTGACCTGACTGGTAGTGTTGACGGTCGTGATGGGGACATCTAACTGCGATCCTGTTGTGGCCGCTTGCGAACCCACAAGCTGCGCTTGTGCCTGATGTAATGCCACTCGGTAGTCAGCCGGATCTAGTCTGACCAGCTCCTGGCCTGCTCCGACCGGTTGATTGTCGTTCACCAATACATCGATCATCGTCCCGCTGATACGGGGACTGATCGTGATTAGGTGACCGGCGACCTGGGCATCGTCGGTCGATTCCCGGACCGAATAGTAGGCATATACGGGGATCGCCACAACCGCGGCAACCACCACAAGCGCTAAAATGATGAACCGGATCGTTCTCTTGCGCCGTGGATTAGCCTTCTTTTTGGCATCATCGTCGCCGCCCTGCTGATCTTTTTCCGGCCCTTGCGGCTGATCTTTGTGCTGACCCGGGTCTTGCTTTTCCTGTTGCTGCTCTTGCTGATCGACTGCCATGTTTCCCCCTACCCTGCGCTCAACCGTTCGCTACATCGCCCCGAGTTCTGGTAGCGCAGCTTTCCGTGTGCGCCATCAGGCTCAACCGAGTCTTTTTGAGAAGTGTAACCAGCATGTGTTTCTCTCCGGTTGTCAGATCCTCCATGAGCATTTGAACATTGCCGTAATGCACGGGGATAAATTCGTCCAACAGCGCCTCGGCCTTCCCCGTTATGCGCGCATAGCGGGCACGACGGTCACGAATATCGACAATACGTTTAACATAACCCTTCTCTTCCAGATGATCGATAAGCCCGGTTATGTTCGCTCTACTTACCAGCAGCATCTCGCCAAGGTCATGGAGCTGCATGCCTTCGGCGGGAGCGTGCCGCAGCAACATCAAGATATTCAAAGTAGATTTTGAGAGTCCGAAATCCGCCATGTACCGCGAGACAGATTGTTGAAGCAGCTCATACGTGTGGAGCAGCGAAAGAGAAACCCGCAGGCTATCCATATCGTAGCCGGGGTATCGCAAGCCGGACTCTTTCAGATGCTCGTCATAACACGATTCCCGACGGTCTTCCAGCACGCATCTTTGATTCTAGCGAGATAGTAAAGTTCCTAATTATTTTGCGCTTTCGTGCGCTCAGCGCATCTATAGGAAAGGCATATTTAGATGCGAAGAACTCTCTCAGCCTTCTGTTTCATACTCACCTTGGCCTGCGTGTCGCAGGCCGCCGAGATTCAGGGCGTCATTGCGGATTGGAGCTGCACCAAGGAAATGGTCCATGACGGACGCCAGCAAACCCTTCTGAACAATCGTGGTTGCTCTCTTATGAAAAACTTTAAGCGAGACGCCTACGGGTTGATCACCGCGGATAAGAAATTTTATCGTCTTGATGATCCTGGCAACCAGCACATTATGGAGGGACTGGGCAACAGCCCCGACAAGGACAATCTAAAAGTAATCGTTCGGGGCGACCTTCAGGGCAATACGATCAAGGTCAACAACATCAGCATTCTTTAGCCGCTATGTGGTTGGATCGCCGTGCACACCTACCGGCTCCGCATCGTGGCTTACGGCCGGTTCGGGAAGTTTTCCTGTCCAGTTGGCCCATCCCCAAAAAACAGCGGTGGAAGAGCTGAGTAGGCCGGAGGCGGCGCCGATCGCGCGTACGGCAAAATGCTGAGAGGCGAGGCCGGCGCCCATCATGGAAAGCATCATCGTAGACCAGGTCATGGTTTCGATGGTGGAAAATACTCTGCCACGGTAACGGTCCTCGACGTGTCTAAGGAGATTCGACCAATTTAAGACGGAACTGACCGCTACGCCCGCGCGCGAAAGCCCCATGAAGAAGAGTGCCCATCCCCAGTGGCGCATTTGACTGAATACGATGTAAGCGCCGCCATGCAGCAGGTAGCAGAAGAATACCGTCTTTTTGTAGGCTTCGAAGCGGATTGTCTTGCCCAGCCGGTTCCCAATGACGCCCCCGATGAGAAGTCCAATACCGGCAGTGCCCCACAGTTGGCCTAGGCCTTGTGCGCCGCGCCGAAAGACCATCTCACTGAACAATGTGAAGAGAACCTGCGCCGCGCCGCCGCCGCTAGCCCAACCTACCGCAATCAGCCCAATGCCCAGAATCAGAGGGCTTTGAACCATGTAGGCGAGGCCTTCCCGATATTCGTGCCAAGGGCGGGCGACTCTGGTTTGGTCCAGGCTCTGATTCTCTGCACGGAAATGCCCGCGAACTGATTGAAGATTGGCGATGCAGAACGCGGAGAAGAAGAAAGAGAGCGAGTTGAAAATGAAAGCAAGCTGATAGCCGAAGCGCGCCACCGTCGTTCCGCCAAGAAACGCGCCGATAGTCAGCGTCATCCAGCCGGTGGTTTGCGTGAGCGAGTTCGCCGTATGCAGCTCCTTTTCGGTCGCGATCGAAGGCAGGATCGCCGAGCGTCCGCTGGTGAAGAAGGGAGAGGCGACCATAAGCAATGCGCTCAGCAAGTAGAGCAGCCAAGTCTGCTTGTAGCCGACCGCCAAGATGAACCCGAGCGCGATGACTCCACGCACCAGGTCGCTCGCGATCATGATCTTCTTGCGATCAAAGCGATCGAGGAGAACGCCCGCAATGGGACCTACGACTACGGCAGGGATGGCTCGGGACAGCATGAGAGCTGCAATGACAGCGCCGTTATGAGTCTCCGCCATGGCCAGGCTCAGAACAGCAATGTTGTTGAAATGATCACCAACTTCGCTTACAATCTGGCCCATCCAAGCGTACCGGTAATTCCGATTGCGCTGAAGCAGTTGAACGAAATCCTGCATCAAGCCGGCTGTCGCAAGACTTTGGATAGCGTAATGGCCTGCCCCAGATGCCTCTGCGTGTGCTCAGCTAAATGAACAACCAGCCCGATTACCGTTGTCGGAAGCGCCTCGCGCCCCACGCTACGAGTCTCATAAAGCGCGTTCGAATCGAGGGTGCGCAACCTCGCTTCGCAGCGCTGCAGACTTTCTTCGATCTGACGGACTACCTCAGGCAAGTCCTCGTTCCCGTCGTACTCCTGGTTGAGAGACTCCAACTGGCCATCGCTGAGTTGCCCGCCCATCAAATAAGTACTTAAGCGGTCCACGCTGCCGGCGATGTGTTTCAAGTGGAACCCCAACGAGGCGGAGCCGACCGTTCGCCATACCTGTTCGCGCGTGAAACTATCCCCCAAATGAAAAGCAAGATCTTCGCGAACCTGCGCGAAGCTAAAAAATACCGGCATCACAAGCGGGTTGACGCCGGCTAAGGGGCCGCGCAACCAAGGTTCAGTAGTGGTCTTTCCCACTGCTCAGCGCATGTTTCCGGTGTGGCCCAGCGAGTAGCGGCCCGGCTGAGGATAGAAGCACAAACCGTGCGGCTGTTCTCCGACTTTTATACGGGCACGCAGGCTGCCGTTCGATGTGTCGAAAACATACACTTCGCTGTTGTATCTGCCTGATAGCCAAAGGCTCTTTCCATCTGCCGAAACATCGCCCATGTCGGGGCTGCCGTGCCCCGGGATCACCCACTTGGTCGAGATCTGCCGGGTGGTTACATCGATGAGCGAAACTGACCCCTCATCGCGATTTGAAACATACATGTACTTGGCGTCGCGGCTGAAGTAGATACCGTGCGCGCCCTTACCCGTGTGAATAAACTCGATCTGCTTGAAAGCATCGCCGTCAATGACATGCACGCCGTTGGCTTCCATATTGGCAATGTAAAAGACTTTTCCATCAGGCGAGATCCGGCAATCCTGCGGCATGCCCTTCGGCTCCAGGGTAAGATGCGCAAGGATTTTTTGCGCGGCGACGTCCACCTTAATGATCTCGCTTGAAAACTCGCAGGTGGCGATCATGTAGCGGCCATCGATGGAGAAATCCGCGTGGTTCACTCCGCGGCAGTCCACCGGGACGCGGTTCACAACCTGCATGGTTTGAGCATCGCGAAAGTCGAGGCGTTTTTCACGTTCGGCCATAACGATGGAATACTTGCCGTCGGGAGTGTAATACATGTTGTAAGGATCGTCGACGTGAATCGTCTGACCCTGGCGGCCAGTCGCGGGGTCGATCATGGTCAGTTGATCACCAAGATCCTGAGCCACCCATAGTTTCTTGAGATCCCAGGAAGGCACCACGTGCTGCGGCTCCAAAAGGCCCTTAGTGTGTTTGGGAAGGGCGAAATGGTCAATGATTTTGTATGTGGAAGGGTCGATAATATCGACTGTGTCGCTCTTCGAATTGGGAACATAGACGCGCGTGGGGAAGCTCTTCACAACGGAGGCGAGCATTCCAGCGGAGGCAGCCGAATACAGGTTATTTGCATCTAAAACCGGCGGCATGCCGGGTAGAACATTCACACCTGGTACGCCTGACGCGGCGTAGACCACGCCGTCGGTTGGCAGAATACCGGGTCGCTGGACCAGCAGCGAGGCGGCTCCGAATACAAACGCTCCGCAAGCCGCTACCAATCTGTAGGAGAAACGCATAGCTTATAAGTAGGGTAACTCGTCGATCTTCTGTTTTCAGCAGTCTTGAACTTCAGTACACTTTGAATTAGAAATGTTGCGGACAAGCGAGAGCGAAACCGAGATTCTGCTGGGCAATAAGCAGCTCTTGGGCATTTTTCTGGTTGTTGCCCTCCTGCTCGCGGTTGCATTCTACGGCGGCTACATGGTGGGCCGGGGCGCCAAGCGAGTGCTGGTTGCAGGTGGCGCGCCAGCAGATACTGCCGGGGCTAACTCCTCCTCCGGTGGCGGTGAAACCCATGTAGTGCCCGCGGTGTCCGGCACGTCTGGAGACTCAAACCCTTCGCCCGAGCCAAGGCAAGCGGAAGAGGCACCTTTAGGCTCAGTGAAACGAAAGCAGGCTGTACGCACACAACCGCCGGAGGAGGACACCTCAGCCACTGCTGAAGCGTTTGCGCCCCAAGTAGGGCAGCAGTTTTTGCAAGTTGACGCAGTGAGCAGAGATGAGGCAGAAGCTTTGGCGGATGTTCTGCACAAGAAAGGTTTCCGCGCCCATGCGGTGCCCAAGCCCGGAAGCTCGAAGGTTTATCGCGTGATCATCGGCCCGGTCCGTGATCCGGCCGATCTGTCCTCCACGCGCGATGCGTTGATGCGGACCGGCTTTCGAGAAGTAATTGCGCAGCGATATTAAGTCCCGTTAGCGGCTATGGCTTGGCCGGTACCTGAAGACCGTCTCCCACCTTGGCGATTCCGGGAAGCGAGACAGGCATTTTACCTGTAATTGCGATCTCTCCCAATATAGCTTTGGCGGCCGCTATCTCCGAGGTAGTGGAGGTACTGAATGTTGCCGCATAAGAGGCCACGTCCGGAAAATCGCGCAGCAGGTAAGGGTTCCCAAGTGACATCAGCGCCAGCGGCGCGGGGCCGTGCACCAATGTACTCAGGAATGAATTGAGGCTGCCCTCTAAACCGACACTGCCGCGGTTAGCGGCTACCGTGATGAACGCGCCGGCATAGATCTGCTTGCAGCGGGAAGTGTCCTGGGCGATGGCAGTGAGAAGGGTGACCGGCACGCTCGGATTGACAACGTAAGTCTTGAGATCATGCATGCGCCGCTGCAGCTCAAAAGCAAGCGCCTCCCCCCGCTGCGAGAACTGACTTTCCGCCAATACGACCAGGCATGATCCGTCGAGCGATGGGACGGGAAACAGATGCTTATCATCCCTGACCAGCGTCACCGCCTCATCAGCGACGCGTTGGGCGAGCAGATCGATCTTGGGCTCTGCTAATTCGTCGCTTAGAACGTCAAGCGAGACAAAACGTTCACGGAACAGACCGGCGAGCTGCTTGGCGGCTAATATCTTCGCGACGCTCGCGTCGATGCGTTCCTGTGAGATGCGTCCGCGGTTCACGGCGGCCGTAATGGCCCGGATGCATGCCTCGGGATCCGGGGGCATGAGGAGCACGTCGGCACCCGCCTGAATAGCGCGTACAGCTGCTTCGCCGGGCGAATAAAGTGATGCGACGGCTTGCATTTCTAAAGCGTCGGTGACGATTAAGCCCCTGAACCCAAGCTCATTACGTAGAAGGTCCGTCAACACTGGGTGAGAAACGGTGGCGGGAAGCGGTTCGGGCTCGAACGCGGGCACTGCCAGATGCGCAGTCATGACGGAGTCGGCTCCATGCTCGATAGCGGCACGGAACGGAACCAGCTCGACGGATTCGATACGCTCGCGGCTTTGCGCCAGCTTAGGTAATTGCATGTGGCTGTCTTCCGCCGTATCGCCGTGGCCAGGGAAATGTTTGGGCGCGACCAGGACATAAGTCGCCGGATCCGCATGGGCACCCTCAATGAAGGCAGCCCCGCCGGCCGCTACCGACTGCGGATCCTCTCCGAAGGAACGGATGTTGATGATGGGATTATCGGGATTATTGTTCACATCCGCATCGGGGGCAAACACCCAGGTGACACCTAGAGCGCGGGCTTCACGCGCGGTGGCGGCGCCCAGCTCGCGCGTGGCGGCGAGATCGTGGGCCGCTCCGAATGCCATCAGGTAAGGAAACTTTGCCGTTTGCGCGACACGCATGGAGGCGCCGCGCTCGAAATCGGAAGCCACCAGCAAGGGTGTATTTGCCAGGCGCTGCATGTGGTTTATGAAGGCCGCCATTTCGAACGGCTGCGCATTGATGACATTGCCGTTCCGAATGCGGCCGGCCACGATAAAGCCGCCAACGTGATCCTCTTGAATCCAGCGGGTGAACTTGCGGTATTCCGCGTTTGCGGTGGGCGGGTAATCTCCGTAGCCGCGCACGACGATAAGCTGTGCAATCCGGTCATGCAGTGACAGACTTGCGATGCCGGGGCGGGTTGGTTGACTGGAGGCCCGCGATGCCGGCGACTTCGCGCGGCGAGATCTGGTTCCTTGAAGCTCAGCGGCATGCAGCGATGACGCGAGAAAGCACAACAGGGCCGCGACCGTGGTCTTGATACGCACTTACCCCACTATAAAGAGGTAGAAAGCAAAGGCTAGGACCCGGCGGCGCGAGAACGCGCGGATTTGTCGCGGGCTTGGTGGGAACGGGCCGGCTTCTTGGGCGCATGTAGGAGCCGCTTGGTGTGCCGGACCAGCGTAGCGACTTCATTGGCGCTCTTTTGGATTACAACATCCGCGCCGGTTGTATCAGGCTTTAATCCCAGGCTCTCTGCAAAGCCGGTTAGCAAAATTATGGGATTAGAGAAATTTCGCTCGCGCAGCTTTTCGATCAGTTGGAGCCCATTCATCGGCGCCATTTTGAAATCGGTAATCACCAGGTCGAAATTCTGCTTTTCAACATTCTGCAGGGCGTCGGCGCCACAACCGGCTGAGACGACGTTATACCCGAGTTCCTCGAGAACGGTACGGCGAGCCAGGATACCGTCGCCATTATCGTCAACCAAAAGAATATGAGCGGAACTAGAAACGCGATTCGAAGGGGCAGATCGCATCAAGACCCCGTGAAGTTAGCAGACACCGCGCGAACGTGTCAACGCATCGCTATCGGATTCAAAGCGCAATACATCCAGGGCTTGACAGAGTGAGGAGGAATCAGATCACGCGCTAATCGACCTCATGCGGTGCTTTATAGCCAGCCTTGGCGACGATCTGATACTTCATGGGCTTGCCTTTTCCATTCGCGAGGCGTAGACGTTCGTTGTTCTCGGGGTTGACAAGCTCCACGCTAATGCGGCGGAATTTCCCATCGTGCGATGTATTAGTCGGATGATAGGACAGCGAGTATTGGTTGCGGAGCGCCTCTTCAATCTGGCGGAATACGCTAGGATACTCGCCGGGAAAGCGAGGAAAGAAAGAAAGGCCGCCGGTTTCTTTGGCAAATGTTTTCATTTCATTATCAGCTTGCAGAAAATCCATTTCTTGAATGGCGCCCATCCCTCTGCTCTCTGCCATTAAGCGGGCGATTTGCAAAGTGCTGATGGTGTAAATAGGAACACCAGCTACCTGAAGCGACTTGCGAGCCGTGTCGAAGGTAATCCTGCTAAACGTGTCAAGACCACTGCCCAGCAGGAGAATGGCCTTGCGTCCTTCTATATTCGACATGCGATCAGCCATGTCGGTGAGAGCGTCAAAGACGTTTGACTCGCTGAAACCCGGAATGCGCAGCTGCCCCATTGCCTCTTCAGCTTTGCGTTTGTCCGGCGAGAAGTCGGAGAGAATGGTGGACCGCAAATCGTACTCGACAACTGCGACGTTATCGTCCGGTTTGAGCGTTTCCAAGAAGCCGTAAGAGGCTTGCAGCGTTTCGTACCAACCCCGGGACCAAAAGGCTTGGAAACGACCGCTGAACTCAATTACCATGCAGATGGTCATGGGTGCTTCACTTTGTCCAAACTGAGTTACCTGCTGAGGAACTCCATCCTCCAGCACGCGAAAGGCGGCTTGCGGGATTTTGGGAATGAAATGGTTGTGATCGTCGAGCACGGCGACGTCCACATTAACCGTGGTGGCATTGGAGCGGAAAGTGGGAGTTTCCTTTGGAATGTCCTTGGGCTTTTTGTACTCGGACGGGATAGGTTGCTCCTCGGCCGGAGCTGGCTGGTCCGCGGGCTTCTTCGGCCTGGCAACTGAATCACCGCTCTGGGGTTGCGGACCTTCCTGAGCGAAGGCGGGTATGTGTAAAGGGAGCAGGCTTGCCAGAGTCAAGGTCAGGGAGGCAAGGCCTGCGGCGAAAGAAGGAGACTTCATCACGATCAACCTTTGACGGACAGCCGGGACTAGTGAACCCGACGATCTCGATTGGAATCTTTTTTTCGGAGGTACACTTGAAACTTTTTCTTGGCGCGCCGCAGCTTCCAATCCTTGTAATTGGACACAAGCGGCTCACGGATCTGGGATCGCAACCTCTTGCCCCGCAGGAGGAGATAGGCTGCTACCAATCCGCCCAAATGCGCCACAACCGCCACACCGCTCGGCTGCCCGCCCACGGTAGCTGTATACGACTGGAGGAAGACGATGCCGCCGATGATCATGACGAAATACTTCGACTTCATCGGAATCAAAAAGCCGAACAAGATGGTCTGGTCGGGAAATACTAATCCATACGCCATCAGAATGCCGTATATGGCGCCCGAGGCGCCCACGGTTGCGGCATTGATTCCGCCGAACATATAGGACAGAAACACGACTGTTAAGCCGGCCGAAATACCGCAAGCGAAGTAGAAGCGGAGAAATCTTTGGGTACCCCAGATCCGTTCGAGCGGCGCACCAAACATCCAGAGTCCGAGCATGTTCCACAAGATGTGCATGATGCCGCTGTGGAGAAACATGTAGGTGACGAGTTGCCAGATGGCAAACGTCTGGACAACTTGCGCGGGTACCAGGGCGAAGTTACGGAAAAAGAGGCTTACAGGACTGGCGCGTAATATCCAATCAAGGACGAAAACGCCTACGTTGACAACGAGGAGCCACTTCAGACCTGCAGGAAAGCGATTGGACGGAATGTACCGATTCACGTAAGGACGCGAACTGAACGACATCGGCGGCGGGAATTCCTCGTCTGAGGATAACAGAACCTTCGAAAGTACGACGAGCTACAGACCCTCCAAGGATAGGGAAATCACGGGGCAATTTGAATTAGGAGTTGGAGCCGTCAGTTCGGGTATGACGCCGAAGAATGCTTGCCGCGAGAGTGATTAGGATAGCAAAAGCCGTCCAGACTAGCCAATTGGATAAGGGGCCGGTTTGAAAGACGAACGAATCGGTCCACCCGAGATTGGCGGAGAGACTCCAGAGGACAAAAGCATACACAGAAAAGACGGCAGGGCCCATTAAGGCAGCTAAGAGTGCGCCAAACTGTTGCGCAGTGTCGGCAGCCCAAGCTCCAGCGCGGCCGAGCACATCGACGCTGGATTCCAATGTTGCGCTGATCCAGGCACGCGCCGGTTCGGCACGTACCGCTACCGCTGTAGTTCGAGTTTCAGACATTTTAATTTTGGCCCCTGCTATGTTTCTCGATGCACGCCACATGCCGAAAGTTTCCGCAGCTACGAACGTTGTCGGCACGGTACTTACCTGAAATTGGCTGCCTGCGTCCCTGCCGCAGGTTTGTAAAAAATGCGGTGAGCGTGCGGAAATTTACCGCTCATAAGAATTACGAATTCTCGTATTCTTCACTACTGAATTCCATACTCATTAACCGCTGAGAGTTCCATTTTGTGTATGACAATGCGCAAATAGACGAACAGCAGCCCAGCTCACAGAGGCGTCAGCTACGCCGGCATGGAAATCGGCCGCGACCCGGCGGAGGAGGAGACGGTTGTAGAGTGTTTGAGGGAGAAGAGCGCGCATGCAAAAAATTAAGACCGCGATTGTGGGTACAGGGTTCATGGGCAAGGTCCACACTGAGAACGTGCGGCGCTTGGGCAATGTGGAGGTAGTAGCCGTGGTCGGTAGCCGTCTTGAAACCGCGCAGAAGTTCGCGGAAGCAGCGAGTATTCCGTTTGCAACAAATAAGCTGCAGGATGTTTTGGATAACAAAGAGATTGCCGCAGTCCATATCTGCACGCCCAATGCTGACCATTACCCCATGTCGCTTGCATCGATCGACGCGGGCAAAGCGGTGCTGTGCGAAAAACCTTTGAGCATGAATGTGGAGGAAGCCTGCAAGCTGGTGGACGCCGCGAAATCCAGGAATGCCGTCAACGCCGTGCAGCACAATTTGCGCTACTACCCAGTGGTTCAGGAGATGAGACAACTGATCGGGGCCGGAGAGATAGGCGAGGTGCTGATCGTGCAAGGAACCTATTCACAAGATTGGCTGCTCTATGACACGGATTGGAATTGGCGGCTAGACGCCAAGTCGAATGGAAAGTTGCGAGTGATGGGCGATATTGGCTCGCATTGGATGGACATGATCCAGCACCTAACGGCAATGCCCATTACGGCAGTGTGCGCGGAGCTAGCGATTTTTCACCAAACACGCAAGCGGCCGAAAGGATCGGTAGAGACGTTCGCGGGGAAAAAGGCGGACAAGG
>CAXUCT010000044.1:15990-16264 GCA_964249415.1 uncultured Bryobacteraceae bacterium
GATCGACACGGAAGATTTCGGAATGGTGATGCTTCGTTTAGGGAAGCGGGCACGTGGTGCATTTACGGTCAGCCAAATGTCGGCCGGCCGGAAGAACGACTTTGCGGTTGAGATTTTCGGCACCAAGGCAGGGGTCGCCTGGAACCAAGAGCAGCCGGACAGTTTGTTGATTGGGCACCGGAACGAGCCGAACCAAATCATTCTGAAGGACGCGTCCTTGTTTCACGAAGGCGCTCAGGGCTTTGCGGACCTGCCCGGGGGGCACAGCGAAGGG
>CAXUCT010000045.1:0-5324 GCA_964249415.1 uncultured Bryobacteraceae bacterium
GTTTAAGGATCTACGGCAGCGCTCTCATAGAATCACAAAAATCAAAAATCGTCCATCGCCATCCGAATCAACACTTTCGCCCAAAAACTCCGCCCTGTCCCGCACTCCGCCGCTGGACATTCGTGGGCAAAGAGTAACTCGATGGTCGATTCCACCAACGAAGAAGATTTGCCGCCCATCATCGCCAGCCCCGCCGAGCCGCCATCCGGCAAACCCGGCCGCTGTACCGGTCCGCGCAGCCCAGAAGGCAAACTCCGCTCCAGTCAAAATCCCACCAAGCACGGCTCCCGCTCCCACATCCTCATCCTTCACGGCGAAAAGCAAGAAGACCTCGACGACCTCTACGACCGGTGGAAGGAAGCCTACCAGCCCGATACCGACGCGGCACTGGAACTTGTTGAGCAACTCGTCCTTGAGAAATGGTTCCTCCTACGCAACGAACGCCGTTACTCGGAAGTAGAAGAGCAACTCTCTTACTTCCCCTTCACAAAATGGAATCCCGAGCAGCACAAGATCTACCAACTCGCTCTCCGTTACAAAACCGCAGCCGCGCGCTCCGCCTCGAAAGCCCAGCGCGATCTGGAGGACTACTTGAAAAACCGCCGCACCGAAGACAAATACCAGCAGCAGCTCAATGAAGACGCCCGCGCCTCCTACTGGCAAATGCAGAAAGAAATGCAAAAACGCGAGCAAGCCTTAGATGAAGCTCTAAACGAAGCCGAAGCTCGCGGCATTGACGTCTCCGGCCAGAAAACGGAAATCGCCGCAGCTAAAAAACAAAATCGCGCCAAACTCACTCGCATGGGCGAAGCCGCAGCCGCCTTCGAAGGAAACAAAACCCGCGCCCAAATGCTCTTCCAAGGTCAGAACAGCCCCAAAAAACTTCGCCGGATTCCCGTCCTTGAACAATGGGTCGAAATCACCGTACGGGACGGCATCACCTCCACCAGCCTCACCCCTTCCAACGAGAAGCTCATTGAACGCGGTCAAACCATGTATCCTCCGCCCGAACTCGTCTATCGCCGCCTTCATTTCCCTCACGGCATCCCCGCCGAGTACGACTGGATTAGCCCCGACCCGCAGTTTCGCAAATATGGTGGCGGCGGCATCCAGCGCATGTCCGTCGATTCCTGGCTCGATCTCATTGACGAAGAAAAACTCGCCCCCGCCGGCCACATCGGCCCTTGCCCTAATTCTCTCCCTCGACCCAAAGAGCATGGCGGCTGTGACTGTCCCTTCTGCACTCGTTGCCGCGACCGGCTGGAAGGCCGCTTACCCTCGGAAGAGGACGATTCCGATCTCCCCGAATCCGAACTCGACCCTCAACCGAACGACCCTCCGGCCACCGCACCTTCCAACGAGCCTCTCTCCGAGAATTAGTGGCCTCGCGACAATAAACTCGAAACCGAGCCGCCCGCGTGAGCAAGCGTTTTCCTCGGAAATGCGTCAGAAAACGCGCCAGTCTGATCTGCGCCATTTTTCTTGCCGTGCGCCCTCCTCATTACGGCGAACACATTACTTGCAGAAACGTTACCGTACGCCGGCGTCCCACATTCGAACACCCACCACACGCGCGGTACTTGTTTTATGCTTATATTCAAATGTTGCGGCCTTTCGGAAGCTGGCCGCTAAAATGCATCGGATCTAACTGTCATGGCAATGGATGTTCCTCGCGGTAAAGAGGTAGCTCGTCGGCGTCTTGTCAAACGGGCATTAATTGGGGTAACTGCGGCTATCGCGATTGGCGGCACCACAGTCGCCTTAGCCCGTCTAAAACCAGCAGCTCCCTCTGTAGAAATGAGCGGTCTGTGGCCAGGCGCCGTCAAGCGCGGGCCCATGGAAGTACAACGCCGTGGACTGGGAGCCTTGAAGCCGGAACAGATCTATTGGATCAATGCGGCGGTCGAGTCTCGTGTCGTTCAGATTGTTCGCCGGGCCGGTACCGAATCCATCCGGGCCAACGACGTCATTATGGTGTTGGGTAATCCGGACCTCGAACTCGAGGCCGAAAAGGCGGAGTGGCAAATGAAGCAGGACCAAGCCAACCTGTCGAATCTGAAAGTAAAACTTGAAAGCGACAAGCTGGACCAAAGAGCCAGCCTCGCGGGGTTGGAATCGCAGTATACGCAAGCCAAGCTGACCGCCGATCGCGATCTGGAGCTGACGCGCCTCAATCTCAAGAGCGACTTGGAGTCCAAGCTTTCAGTCGACTCGGCGAACCAGTACCAGAGCCGCGTCGCCCTACAAAAGGAACGCTTGGACATAGCAGACCAGTCCATCAAGGCTCAGGTGGAAGCCCAGGAAGTAACAGTTCAAAGCTCCCGCGCTGCGTATGAGTTGAAAAGAAAGCAAGTCGACCAGCTCACCATCCGCGCCGGGGTAGACGGCACCCTGCAGGAAGTGGACGTGGAAGTCGGCCAGCGCGTTCCGGCGGGCACGCTTCTCGCCAAGGTGGCCGATCCCAAGAGACTGAAAGCCGTGTTGCAGATCCCCGAAACTCAAATGAAGGATGTCCGGATAGGGCAGGAGGCTAGTATCGACACGCGGAATGGCGTAATCCCGGGCCGCGTGACTCGCATCGACCCCGCCGCCCAGAACGGTACCGTCGGGGTAGACGTCACCCTGCTGGGTCCGTTACCCGAAGGCGCGCGGCCTGAGCTGAGTGTGGACGGCACGATTGAGATTGAGCGCGTTAGCGATATCGTGTATGTCGATCGACCCGTTTCCGGAGAGCAGGATGCCACCATCGGCCTCTTTAAAATCGATCCGGACGGCAAGGGCGCTTCGCGGGTCAATGTAAAACTGGGCCTTGCCTCCGTCAACACGATTCAAGTGAAGGACGGACTAAAAGTCGGCGATCGCGTCATCCTGTCCGACATGTCACAGTACGATTCATACCAAAGAATCCGGCTGAACCAATAGCCGGTGGCGCGCGTAATACGTAGGTAAGCATCAGCCAACAACAAGGGGACTATAAGCATGAATGCATCCGAGCCGTTGATCCATCTGGAAGGCGTTACCAAGGTCTTTGTCACGGACGAGGTGGAAACGCACGCTCTCGCCGGGATTCACATCGATATTCAACGTGGCGAATATGTCTCGATTTCCGGGCCGTCCGGCTGCGGTAAATCCACGCTGCTTGCGATCCTCGGTTTGTTGGATTCCCCCAGCTCCGGCACCTACATCCTGAACAGCAAGCCTGTGCAAAGCCTTAAGCTGTCGGAGCGGGCCCGCATCCGCAACCGCGAGATCGGCTTCATCTTCCAGGCCTTCAACCTCATTGGCGACCTCAACGTCTATGAAAACGTCGAACTGCCGCTCACCTATCGCGGCATGGGCTCCGCCGATCGTAAAAAGAAAGTGCATGAGGCCCTGGAGCGCGTCGGTATGTCGCATCGCATTAAGCACTACCCTTCGCAACTCTCGGGAGGTCAGCAACAGCGCGTTGCCGTTGCGCGTGCCTTGGCGGGCGATCCGTCCATCCTCCTGGCAGACGAGCCTACCGGAAACCTGGACTCCCAAAACGGCGAGCAAGTCATGGATCTACTGCGCGAACTGCACCGCGGTGGGGCCACCATCTGCATGGTCACGCACGATCCGCGTTACGCCCGCTATGCCGACCGCTCCATTCACCTCTTTGACGGCCGCGTCGTTGAGGAAAACATGGAGGTTCCGGTATGATCGGCAAGCATGTCGACCTGATTGCCATCGCGCTCCTGTTGGGTGCCTTGGGAATCTGTTCTCATGTCGCTAACGGAGTCGCCTTTGGTCTCCATTCCTCGCTAGGCGCGTGGCGTTCTCCCCAGTACCGCGGCTCTCACATTCTGATCCCCGAGAGCCCCCACATTCCCTTCGCGCGCGACTGATTCGTAATGATTGCTCTTCGAAATATAGAAAAATTCTTCGAACATGGTCCTAACAAACCCTATGTGCTGCGGCGCATCAACGTCGACATCAAAGAGGGCGAGTTCATCTCCATCATGGGGCCCTCCGGGGCGGGGAAGTCCACTCTGCTGCATCTGCTGGGAATGCATGACAGCGCCTGGACCGGCGAATATTATTTCTACGATCAACCCATCCACAAGCTAAATAAAAAGGACCGGTCGGAGCTTTACAAAAAGTACATTGGCTTTGTGTTTCAGAGCTATCACCTGCTTGATTCGCTCACGGTCTACGAGAATCTGGATATTCCACTCTCTTACCGGAATATCAAAAAGGCCGAGCGGCAGAGCATCGTTTGCGACACCTTAGATCGCTTCAGCATGGTGGGGAAAAAGGATCTCTATCCGAATCAGCTTTCGGGCGGTCAACAGCAGCTGGTCGCCGTTGCCCGCGCCATGGTCGCCAGTCCCAAATTAATCTTGGCTGATGAGCCCACCGGCAACCTGCACTCCGGTCAGGCCAAAGAGATCATGGAGCTATTCAAGCGGCTCAACGACCAGGGCACCACCATCCTGCAGGTGACTCACAACGAGAAAAACGCGGAGTACGGCAACCGGGTCATTCAAATCGAGGATGGCTGGATCACCCAAACCGGATCCGCGAGAGCTGAGCTGCGTGCCTAAAACCGAGCTGCGCGCATAAGCCGGCGGAACCCAATGAAGATTGTCCCGTCGCAGACGCGCATCCTGGTCGCCGACGATCAGCCGGATGTAATCGAAGCCCTGCGCCTGCTGCTGAAACGCGAGGGCTTCAAGATCGAATCCGCTGAATCGCCGCGCCAGGCTTTGCAGATGATTGAGCATCGCGACTACGACGCCGCCATTATTGATCTGAACTATACGCGCGATACCACTTCGGGCCAGGAAGGGCTGGAACTCTTGGCGAAAATTCAGGCCGCCGATGCCATGCTTCCGGTAATTGTCATGACGGCCTGGGGCAGTGTTGATCTTGCCGTCGAAGCCATGCGCCGCGGCGCTCGCGACTTCATTCAAAAGCCTTGGGAGAACGAGCGGCTCTCCTCCATCGTGCGAACCCAGTTAGAGCTCAGCGAAGCTCTTCGACGTGGTCAGCGGCTCGAAGCCGAAAACCAGGTTCTGCGCGGCGACAATCTGCCCACCATGATTGCCCAGGCGCCGTCCATGCGCCCGGTGCTCGATTTGATTTCCCGCGTGGGTCCTTCGGACGCTAACGTTCTAATTACCGGCGAGCCAGGCTCCGGCAAAGAGGTCATTGCACAAACTCTTTATGCCATCTCCGGCCGCGCCGGTAAACCGTTGGTCACGCTGAACGCCGGCGGCCTAGCTGAAGGTGTTTTCGAGAGCGAGCTTTTCGGCCACGTGAAAGGCGCCTTCACCGGCGCGATCGCTTCCCGAAAAGGGTAC
>CAXUCT010000045.1:5334-16238 GCA_964249415.1 uncultured Bryobacteraceae bacterium
CCTTTACGGATGCCAAGATGGATCGCGTCGGGCGCTTCGAACTCGCCGATACAGGTACCTTGTTCCTGGACGAAATCGCCAACGTGCCGATGAACCTTCAGGCGAAGCTGCTGCGCGTTCTCGAAGTCGGCGAGATGGAGCGGGTCGGCTCGTCGAAAACCAAAAAAGTAGATGTCCGGGTGATCTCGGCAACCAATGCCAACCTCGCGGACGAGGTGCAAAACGGGCGTTTTCGCCAGGACCTGGTCTTCCGGCTCAATACGATCGAGATCCATATACCGCCACTGCGCGAGCGCCGCGAAGACATCGCGCCTTTAGCCAATCATTTTCTCGGCATTCATGCCCGGCGCTATCGCAAGAGCATTACCGGCTTCGACCAGAACGCTGTCCAAGCGATGTACGATCATCCATGGCAGGGTAACGTTCGCGAGCTGAACCATGTTGTAGAGCGTTCTGTTTTGATGGCGCAAGAGAGTACGGTCAAGACCAATGATCTTGCTTTGCGCGCTTCGGGCAACGCGTCGCCACGGCTCGACGAAATGAGCCTCGAAGAAGTGGAAGAGTTCCTCATCAAAAAGGCTTTGTCGCGCTATGGGGGCAATGTGAGTCACGCCGCCAGCGCGTTGGGGCTCAGCCGCAGCGCCCTCTATCGCCGGCTCCAGCGCTTCGGACTGTAGACATGCTTAGCTCCAAACCGTGCCGCCCCCCGGTACCGAGCCGCGACCGTGAGGGAGCGGTTTCTTCCCTTCAGTCCCGTCCATGAACCTTGCGCCCGGCAAATTCAAATTGAGCCACGACGGGCGTGTGTTGCTGTTTGCGCTGATAGCCGGCTTCCCCGGCGTGTTAGCCTGTGCGCTGCTTCTCGCCGTGGGCGGCTATTCCGCCCGCGCACAATGGAGCTTCAATCTTCTGGTCGGCGTCTTTTGGCTCTGCTTCTGCTTCGCGGCCGGGGCCCGGGTCGCGGGGCCGCTGCGTACCGTCGCCAATCTGCTGGAAGCTATGCGCGAAGGCGATTACTCCATCCGGGCTCGCGTGGGCAATCCACGTGATCCCATGGGCGAAGTGATGCAGCAGGTGAATGCCATGGCCGCCACCCTACGCGACCAGCGCCTGGGCGCGCTTGAAGCCACCACGCTGCTCCGAAAAGTAATGGAAGAGATCGACGTAGCTGCCTTTGCGTTCGATCCCCAGCAAACTCTCAGATTGGTGAATCGCGCCGGTGAGCGGCTCCTCGCCCAGCCTGCCGAACGTCTCCTCGCGCGCGATGCCACATCGCTCGGATTGGCCGAGTACCTGGTCGGCGAGCCTGAGCAGACGCTCCAGAAAACCTTCCCCGGAGGTACCGGCCGCTGGGGTTTCCGCCGCAGCCAATTTCGCGAGGGCGGCGTACCGCACTTGCTGCTGGTCTTGACGGATTTGACCCGCCCTCTGCGCGAGGAAGAGCTGCAAGCCTGGCAGCGCTTGGTGCGCGTGCTCGGTCACGAACTGAACAATTCTCTAACGCCTATCAAATCAATTGCTCAGAGTCTGGAAAATTTGATGAAGAGCGATCCTCGGCCGGAAGATTGGACAGAAGACATGTCGCGAGGCCTCAACGTGATCGCCGCGCGGTCTGAGTCGCTGAGCCGTTTCATGAGTTCCTACGCTCGTCTCGCAAAATTACCTCCGCCGAAGTTTGCGCCGCTCGAAGTGAACGGATTGCTGCGGCGAGTGACCAGTCTGGAAACCCGTATGCAAGTGTTTTTTGAGGAGTGCCCGGCCTTGACGATTCAAGGCGACACGGATCAGCTTGAACAGGTGCTGATCAATTTGATAAGGAACGCCGTCGATGCCGCACAGGAAACCGGTGGCCGCGTATTCGTCCGCCATGACCGCACGAACACGCAAGTGGAGATCGTCGTCCGCGACGAAGGTCCCGGCCTATCGAACACCACCAATCTATTCGTTCCGTTCTTCACGACCAAACGGGGCGGCTCCGGAATCGGACTCGTTCTAAGCCGGCAGATTAGCGAAGCGCACAACGGCTCGCTTTCACTGCGGAACGCATCGGCAGGCCCCGGGTGCGAGGCCACCTTGACGCTGCCCATTCAATGAGTGCAGGAATGTGCAGCTGCGGCGCTCTCTTCCGAACTGTCCGCATGATACGAGCTGCGAACCAGCGGGCCCGCTTCCACATGTGCGAAGCCCATTTCGCGGCCGGCTCGTTTGAATTCGTCAAATTCCGCTTGGGGAACATAGCGCAACAAAGGGAGGTGCTTCTCGGAAGGCCGCAGATACTGGCCTAGCGTCAGAATATCTACATAGTGATCGCGCAAATCCCGCATTACCTGAAGCACTTCATCGGGCGTTTCACCCAGCCCCAGCATCAGTCCCGATTTGGTCGGGATGTGTGGACGAACCTGTTTTGCGTAGCGCAAGACATCAAGTGAACGCTTATACCGGGCGCCTGAACGCACTTGCCGGTAGAGGCGCGGCACCGTCTCGGTGTTGTGATTGAGGACGTCGGGATGCGCGTTCATGACGATATCCACTGCCGCCCGCGAGCCTTGGAAATCCGGAATCAGCACTTCTACCCGGCAGCCGGGAATCTGCTGTCGAATGGCTTCGATCGTCGAGGCAAACAGCGCTGCTCCACCATCTTTTCTGTCGTCCCGGTTCACGCTTGTGACCACGGCGTAACGCAGGCCCAGCGCTGCGCAAGCCTCGGCCACCCGGCGCGGCTCGTCATAGTCTATATCGAGCGGCGCGCCCTTCTGCACGGCGCAAAAACCGCAGCGGCGCGTACAGACGTTGCCCAAAATCATGAACGTCGCAGTGCGCCGGTTCCAGCACTCCCCCACGTTGGGACACGCCGCGCTTTCGCACACCGTATGAAGTTTCAGCCGGCTGACGAGATCTTTCAGCTCCCGATAGTTCTCGCCCACCGGTGCCGGCGCGCGCAGCCACTTGGGGCGCTCAGGTTGAGAGGAGATCGTGACCAGCACTGCTTTCAGTGTATCGCCGCTAAGCGAATGACTTTGCCTCAGATCCAGTTACCCGGCGGAGCTACTTCGACCCAAGAGCCGTCCAGCTTGTCTCCATGTAGCGTGATGCTGCGAATGTATTTCGCAAGCAGAGGAAAGCCGGGCGGAACTGTCAGCTCGAACCCTTCGTGAGAGGCGAGCGCGGCAGCATCTGGAGATTGCTGGCCCAGATACTGCATGAGCTCACCTGGAAGCCGAGTCGCATCAGATGTCGCCGGGTCTATGTCGTAATCGGGTTCGATTACCACCCGGCCAATGGCAGCGGACGTCGGCTGGACAGATTGAAATGCGTCTTGTAGAAAGGTTTCGAGGTCCGGATTCATGGTCCTACATCTCCCGCCGGTTTTCGAGCGAGCGCGACATCGTCACTTCATCGGCGAACTCCAGATCGCTTCCCACCGGAACTCCCATCGCAATGCGAGTCACGCGCGGCCCCAGCGGCTTCAGAAGCCGGGACAAATACACGGCAGTCGCCTCGCCTTCCACAGTCGGATTCGTCGCCAGAATGATTTCTTGAATTTCGTTCTGATGCAGGCGCGTCACCAAGCCTTTGATCTTCAGTTGCTCAGGCCCGATGCCGCGCAAGGGAGAGATAGCGCCGTGCAGCACATGGTAGACCCCGCGGAAGCTATGCGTCGTTTCAATCGGCAGAATGTTGTGCGGCTCCTCTACCACGCAGATCTGCGCATGCTCTCTATGCGGGTCGCGGCAAAACAGGCACAGCTCCCCGTCGCTGATGTTATTGCACTCCGAGCAGATCCCCAGCTTGTCTTTAATATCGAGAATGGCCTGTGCCAGGTTCTGCGCGTCTTCACGAGGCGCGCGAAGCAAATGAAAGACGATCCGCTGAGCAGACTTTTGGCCGATCCCGGGCAAGCGTTTACATTCCTGGATGAGCCGTGCGAGCGGCTCTGCGAATTCTGCCATTTAGAACATGCCGGGAGGCAGGCCAAGCCCTCCGAGCATGCCACCCATCTTCGATTGCGCCTCGTCGTCTACTTTCTTCGCGGCGTCGTTGAAAGCAGCCATCACCATGTCTTGCAGCATCTCCACGTCGCCAGCGACCTCAGAGTCGATCTTCACGCCCAGCACGTTCTTCTGACCATCCATCTTGATGCTAACCATTCCGCCGCCGGCCGTGCCCTCCACGCGAATGGCGGCCACCTGCTCCTGCAGCTTCTGCTGCATCTGCTGGGCTTGCTTCATCATGTTCTGCATGTTGCCGGGCATCTTCATGGCTGCTGTTTCCTTATCCTTCCCTACTCATTCAAATTTCGCACGGTGCGCACCTGCGCGCCGGGGAAGATCTCTTGAAAGCGCTTGACACTGGGGTGGGAGAGCGCCCGTTGACGAACGTCGCTGACCTCCCCGGCCGGCTTCTCCACGAACGCGACAGGCGCCGGGGCGATGTTCTCTCCCGCTTCGACGCGCAGTCGAACGGGCTTCTGAGCAACTTGCGCCGCGATGCTCTCCACCTTCGGATCTTTAAGAAGCATGATCATGGGCTTCGGAGCGCGAACCAGCAACTCGCTGCCTTGGAGGCGCACTTCGGAGTGTTGAACGGCGTCAGCGCTATGATCCATGCCGGCCTTGCAGAGGGCGTCATGCAGCGCCTGTCGCAGATCGCCGGTGATTGCAGGCGCAGGTGCAGGTGCAGGTACGGGCTCAGGCTCAGGCGTTGCTTTGGCAGACTGTTGGAACGCAGGCGGACGTGGTGCCGAAGTTCGAGCAGAGTTAGAAGCTGCGCTCGACACGGAAGCGGCTGCGGCAACCGTCGCCTGCCGAGTGGGCTTCCCGAGTCCAGCGATAGCCTCTTCGATCGATTGCAGCTTACCGGCCTGCACCAGCTTGAGCAATCCCAACTCCAGGTGCAGGCGCGGCTGCAAGGACGATTGCAGAGCCTTATACAAATCGAGCGTCAGGTTGAGGTAGCGCGTCAGATCCTCTTCGCTGAACAGGTTTGCCGTTTCAAGCAGCGCTTGTTGTTCCCGGTCCGAGGCCGCAATCAAGCGGCTCGGCTGGCCCGCAATCTTCACCACCAGCAAGTTCCGCCAGTAGCGCGACAGCTCGCGCGAAAAATGATGCAGGCTTTGCCCGTTGCGCTCCAGCTCATCCACAATGTCGAGCATGCGGCTGCCGTCCTGCCTATCGACCGCTTCGGCTACACCGCGCAGCGAGTCGGCGCCGAACATCCCCAGCAGAGCGCGGATCTGCTCCACATCCAGCTTCATGCCGCAGCAAGCGATCGCCTGATCCAGAGCAGAAAGCGAATCGCGAACGCTGCCTTCTCCAGCCTGCGCGATCACAGCCAGAACCTCTTCGTCGGTCTCGATACCCTCCTGCTCCGCAATCGATCTCATGCGCTTGATCAATTCCGTGAAATCGACGGAGCGAAACGTAAAGTGCTGGCAGCGCGAAGCAATGGTGTTTGGGATTTCGTTCGCCTCCGTCGTGCACAGGATGAAGACCACCCACTCGGGCGGCTCTTCAAGCGTCTTCAACAGGGCATTGAACGCTTCTTTGGTAATCTGATGCGCTTCGTCGACGATGAAGACTTTGTAGCGGTCCCGGGCCGGGCGATAGCGGACGTTTTCCCGGATTTCGCGCATCTCGTTGATGCCTCGATTCGAGGCCGCGTCAATCTCGATCACGTCGACCGAGTTGCCGGCGGTAATCTCAATGCAGCTCGAACAGACTCCGCAAGGAGTGGCAGTGGGCCCTTCAATGCAGTTCAGGCAGCGCGCCAGGATGCGCGCTACCGTGGTCTTGCCGGTACCGCGCTGGCCCGAAAAGATGTAGCCATGCGCCAGGCGATTGCTTTGAATCGCGTTGGCAAGTGTCTTCTGGACGTGCTCCTGCCCTATCAATTCGCCGAAGCTTTGCGGACGATACTTCCGCGCGATGACTTGGTACATGGGACTTACTTAGTGCCCAGGATTAGCGCTGGTGAAGGAGCTGCAATCGAGGATTTGCTTAATGCCAGACCCCGGGTGATCCGCGGCACACAAGCTAAGCCGCTACCGTTGCTTCCTTCCGGACCTGGCGGGGTTTGCAGCCGCCCATTGCACGAAGCCCGGAGCCTGACAACTCACAATGTTAGCATCCGTCCCTACTTATGCGATTCGAGCACCGCCTGCAAGTTTTCGCATAAGAGCGTGGGTGCGGAGGGGCGCTGTTCAGGCTTGCGAACGGGCGCGAGGGGCCGTTCTTGCGGCGGCGGCAAGGGCTTTGCATCCGGGATGACTGCGGCTGGTGGAGGCGCCGCAACGGGTGGGTCTTCGAGAAAACGCTCCTTCTTCAGAAGACTCCGCTCCAGCGAATTGATCCAGCCTGTAAATTCGCCTTCCACCTGGCTATCGCGCTTCAAAGCGCTGCGCATGGCATCCATCTTTGAATCGAGATTATCGAGATGATGCAACAGCAGCGCCTCCGCGAACACAGGAACCTTTGGCGAGCCAAACTCGAGTTCCCCGTGATGGCTGACGATCATGTGCTCCACCAACATGCGGAGCTTC
This sequence comes from uncultured Bryobacteraceae bacterium, assembly GCA_964249415.1. Lineage (GTDB taxonomy): Bacteria > Acidobacteriota > Terriglobia > Bryobacterales > Bryobacteraceae > Bog-105. Next base: position 11,873 of record CAXUCT010000045.1, read on the forward strand.
GGAGGAAAGCCGGAGATGCCGTCCAGTTTATGGCCTACGATGCGCAAGCCAATTACGATGTGACCGAGCAGTTGCCCTTCCGGGCTGTAACCGAAACTGCGGGCATAAGAGAGCTCTTCGATCTTCCCGATGTCGTGCAGAATAGCGCCCGTAAGGAGCAGTTCCACATCGATGTTTTTGTAGTGCGCCGCAGTAGTGCGGGACAGGGAACAGAGCGAGAGAACGTGTTCCAGCAGTCCGCCGCGGCAGGCGTGATGAATGTTCTTGGCCGCCGGAGCCATCTTGTAGCGGTTAACGAGTCGCGAGTCGCTGAAGACTGCTTCGAGCAGTTGCCGGAGATAGGCATTCTGAAGACCGGCGATGATGCCCTGCAGTTCGGCGAACATCTCCTCGATATCGCGCTCCGAGCAAGGAAAGTAGTCAGCAAGGTCGACTTCATTCTCTTCCAGCCGTCGCAAGCGATGTACGGTGAATTGGGAGCGGTTCTGGTATGTCTGAACCAGCCCTTTGACTTTGACGAAGTCGTCGCGTTCAAAGGTGTCCATGACCTCCGCGACGTTGTCCCACATCTTTGCTTCGATGTCGCCGGTGCGATCCGCGAGGCGAAGAGTCAAGTAGGGCTCACCGGCTTTCTTCTGCCGGATTTCCTTCGAGATAACCAGGAACTGCGCGGTAACCAAGTCATTCGGCGTCAGATCGCCGACGTATGGCGACTTCATACTGCGCTTAGCGCGAACTGCTCTTTCCAGTGACGGTGGTCTCGGTGCCCGGGATGGGAACCACCCAAAGCAGGCGCTTGTGACGAGTCTTCTCCTCCAACTCCGACTTCCGCACTGTTTCCGGTTTCAATTGCGCAGGATCTTGCCACGTGGTGTTCTGCCCCGGCGCAGCACCGGTATCCACGTACCCGGCTTTAACCTGCAGAAACGCCTGTTTCCGCAAACCAGTAAGGTATTCGCGCATCTTTGGCTGCATCTTGGGCCCGTAGAGGATGTTGTCGATCTCCGTCTTGGCTTCGCTCAGCGGCTCCAGGCCAGCCTTCGTATGATCGTCGATCTTAAAAACCTCAAAACCGGTGGGAAGCTTGATCGGCTGGGTGACGGAGCCCTTCGGCAGGCCCCAAACCGCATCTTCGATTTGCTTGTTTAGGTCACCCTTCTTGTACCCGCCGAGCGCTCCGCCTTCTTTAGCCGTACTGGCGTCGGAATTGTCGCGCGCTAAATCAGTGAACCGCTGGCCCTTTGATGCGTCGTCCGCCATTTGCTTGGCCTTCTTCTCGGCGGCAGCCACGCCCGCATCGTCCTTTCCCTGCGTCGAAATCAAGATCTCGCTCAAAACGACCTTTTCATCACGCATGAAATCCTGCTTATGCGCGTTGTAGTAGTCCTGGACGTCTTTGTCACTGATATTGATGTGCCGCCCCACTTCCTGGCCCACCACCTCGCGCGTCAGGAACTGGTTCTTAGTCTCGGAAAGAAAGTCCTCGTAGCTCATTCCCGACTGTTGCCGGATGAAGTCGTGAAATTTTTCGGTATCGGTGAGCTTGGACTGCCGCTGCAGACTCGCCATGTACTTGCTGACATCGGAATCGACGTTGATGTTCAACTCCTTCCCCCGTTGAGTGAGGAGCAGTTCGTCGATGCGATCACGTAGGCTGTCTTTCTGGTGCTTTTCGACCTCGCTCTGAATCTGAGTGCTCGGGAGGCCTTGCGCTTTCATCTCCTGCGCCAGTTCGCGCATGGAGCGCTGCAACTCGTCCTGACTGACAATATCGCCGTTCACTTTGGCGATGATCTGATCGACGACGACCGGCGGAGGGTTATCCGCGGCAAGACTCACACTGGCCAGCGTCAAGGTGGCAAGACACACAAACTTCATAAGCTTTTCCTCTCATTATGGCAAGATTCGGGCTTGCCGCATAGGTACTAGAGGACGCAATCTAGTTTTTTGCGGGTACGGGCTCTTGCTCGGCCAAATCGACCAGCGCGGTTCGGAGCTCGTCCAGAAGCTCTGCCGGAGATTTTGAGGCATTAAGCGGAAGCTTCAACACACCAGCGGGCGTGAACTGAGCGTTGGAGGTCGCGCGAACCAGCGCCATCAGCCTGAATGGGTCCACCTTGGATTGCTGATGAAATTTGATGTTCGCGAAGCCTTGGCGCCGGTCAATGGATTCTACGCCGGCGCGTTCAGCCAAGCTCTTCAGAACTGAAAAGCGCACCAGATTGGTGAGTTCTTCGGGCACCGGGCCATAGCGGTCTGCGATCTCGTCAATGACGCGCCGGGCACCATCGTCATCCTTCACGTCCGCTATGCGCTTGTAGGAGCGCAGCCGCTGAGCTTCGTCGGCAATGTAAGCGGAGGGGATACGGATATCGAGGCCCAGATTGAGAGTCGCGTGGATCTCGAGCGGCACTTCTTCACCCTTCAGCTCCTTAACGGTCTCTTCGAGTAGCCTTAAATAGGTGTCATAACCTACCGCTTCAATGTGACCGTGCTGTTCGCCGCCCAGCAGATTGCCCGCGCCGCGCAACTCCAAATCAAGTGCAGCAATCTTGAAGCCAGCGCCCAAATCGCTGAATTCCTTAAGTGCTGCCAACCGCTTTCTGGCTATTTCGGTGAGTTGAGTATCAGCGGGCACGAGCAGGTAGGAGTAGGCCCGGCGGTTTGATCGTCCCACGCGGCCGCGCAACTGATACAGCTCGCTTAAGCCGTAGCGCTCTGCGTTCTCAATAAGGATGGTATTTGCCAGCGGGATATCGAGACCGTTTTCAACAATCGTCGTGCAGACGAAAACGTCGTATTCATGCCTCATGAATCCCAGCAAGACTTTCTCGAGATCTGCTTCACCCATCTGGCCATGACCCACGCCGATGCGGCACTGTGGAAGAAGCTCCTGGATAAAAGCAGCGCGCATGAAGATGGTGTCCACGCGGTTGTGAACAAAATACACTTGCCCCTGCCGCGCCAGTTCCTGCTCAATTGCGGTCTTGATCAGATCCGGATTAAAGTGCGCGACCACGGTGTTGATGGAGAGGCGGTCCTTCGGCGCTGTTTCGATCACCGACATATCGCGCAACCCCAGCAGAGACATGTGCAACGTGCGCGGGATGGGCGTGGCGCTCATCGTGAGCACGTCCACGTTATGCCTTAGCTGCTTTAGACGCTCTTTGTGGCGGACGCCGAAACGCTGCTCTTCGTCAACAATGAGCAAGCCCAGGTCGCTGAACTCGACGTCCTTCGATAACAGCCGGTGGGTGCCGATCAGCACGTCCACTTTGCCGGACGAGACGTCTTCGAGAGCGGCCTTAATCTCTTTGGCGGTCCGAAAGCGACTGACCAATTCCACGCGAATCGGGAACGAAGCAAAGCGCCGCCGGAAGGTCTCGTAGTGCTGGAACGAAAGGACGGTAGTAGGCGCGAGCACGGCGACTTGCTTGCCGTCCCCCAGGGCTTTGAAGGCAGCGCGCATGGCAACTTCTGTCTTGCCGAAGCCTACATCGCCGCACAACAGCCGGTCCATCGGCTGCTCACTTTCCATGTCACCCTTGATCTGTTTGACGGCATTCAGTTGGTCTTTGGTTGGAGTGTATTCGAAGGCGTCCTCGAATTCCCGCTGCCAGTTCGCGTCGGGCGAGAACGAAAAGCCTTTGGCCATGCGGCGCTGCGCATAGAGCTTCAGCAGTTCGTCGGCCATGTCGCGCATTTTGGCTTTGACGCGCGACTTGGTCTTCTCCCATGTGACGCCGCCCAGCCGGTCCAGATGCGGCTTGGCCTCGCCGGCGCCGCGATACTTCTGCACCAAATCCAGCCGGGTGAGCGGGACGTATAGTTTCGATTCGCCGGCGTATTCGACCAACATGAAATCGCCCTTCTGATCGCCTTGCGCAATTTCCCGAATGCCGGCAAATTGGCCCACCCCGTGAGTGACATGAACGACGAAGTCACCCGGCTTCAGATCGGCGATGTCGGCGGCGAAAGCGGCGAGTTGAGACTTGGTGGGTTGGCGGGCGATGAGGTCGGAGGTTTCGAAAATGTCTTCGGACCCGAGAATCGCCAGGCGCGAATCGGTGAACACCGCACCGCGGCGCACACTGCCTTTGATGAGGTAAGCGCTAGCGACGGCACCAGCATGATAGGCGCGTTCCGCGATGGACGGGCGAGCGCCGGCGGTTGATTCCAAACCGAGTTGATAAGGAACGGCGTACTCCTGGAGCACGTCAGCCAAGCGCTCTACTTCGCTTGTTGATTTCGCGAAGAACGCGACGCGGTTGCCGGATTCGATCAGCGTGCGCGCCTCCGCAACCGCTACCGGCATGTTGCCCTGGAAGGTGAGCGCGGGGCGAGTGGGGATGTGGAAGTGATTGGC
>CAXUCT010000046.1:0-6239 GCA_964249415.1 uncultured Bryobacteraceae bacterium
CTATAGAACTTTACAGTATGAAGGAACTGCTTCAGGCGCTTTCTCCGGGTGAGCGCGATTGGCGAATCGCGACACAACTGGATCCCAAGCGTCTACCGGCGCATATTGCCATCATCATGGATGGCAATGGCCGCTGGGCAAGACAGCGGAATTACCCACGTATCATGGGACACAAGGCGGGGGTTGATCCCGTAAGGACCGTGGTAGAGACATGCGCTCAGCTGGGGTTGGAGGCTTTGACGCTATACGCGTTCTCAGTGGAGAACTGGAAACGGCCGCGGCATGAAATCGAGGGATTGTGGCGCTTGTTGCGCTTCTATTTGCGGCGAGAACTGCCAAATCTGATGCGCAATGACGTTCAACTAGTCGCGATCGGCCGGCTGGAATCGCTACCGGCTCCGGTGCAGCAAGAAGTTCATTCTGTAATGGACAGAACCTCAGCGAATCGCGGTATGCGATTAAATCTGGCGATCAACTACGGCGGGCGCACTGAGTTGGTCGATGCCGTGAATGCGATGCTCGATAATGCGCGGCTGGAGGGAAACCTGGAGGCGCTCGAGATCACGGAAGAGGGTATTGGCGAGCATCTCTATACGGCCGGCTTGAAGGATCCGGATTTACTCATCCGGACATCGGGCGAGATGCGAATCAGCAATTTCCTGCTTTGGCAGATTGCTTATGCTGAGCTGTACGTTACAGAAACATTGTGGCCGGACTTCACGCGAACCGAATTACTGGAGGCGGTTTCTGAGTATCAAAGCCGCGACCGCCGGTTTGGCGGACTCGCCCGCAGTGCTTCCCCGTCGTCTGAAGTCGCCCCACTGCTCATTGAGAACGAGGCGCTAGAGCTGCCGCGCGCCTGACGAGCGTACTATCACATACTGAATAGATCATCATGAACCGGGTGGTTACTGCAATCGCGCTGATTGCCTTTGCTGTCTACCTTATCTGGTTCGCGCCACATGCGATCTTCGTTGCCGGCGCCCTATTGATGGCTGTCCTGTGCTACTGGGAGTATGCGGGGCTGGTGGCTGCGCACGCCATCCCAAGGCCCGGGCTGTTCGGTTTGCTGGCGGGCCTTTGCATCGTGTTTGAACCCCCTCCGACGCTGCTGCTCTTATCGCTCCTAGTTGTCTTGGCGCTCTCGTTTTCGCTGGGCCGAAGAGATCTACGCGAGATCTTGCCTCAAGCCGCCTGTGAGTTTTTCGGCGCCTTGTATACGTTTGCTCCATGGCGATTTGCGGTGGACCTGCGGAGCATTAGCATGCACCTCCTGTTCTTTGCCTTGGCCCTGAACTGGGTAGGCGATACCGCGGCGTATTACACAGGCCGGCGGTTCGGCAGGCGTAGGCTCTCGCCGGTCGTGAGTCCGAAGAAAAGCTGGGAAGGCGCCGCTGCGTCTGTTATAGCTTCTGTCGTGTTAGGGGTTTTGTATTTGGGTAAGTTTTATCCCGTGCTGCCGTGGTGGGAAGTTGGCGCCATGGCACTCTTCGGCAACCTAGCTGGGCAGTTTGGAGATTTGGCTGAGTCTGCGATCAAGCGGGGAGCGGGAGTGAAAGATAGCGGATCGCTTTTGCCAGGGCACGGCGGCATATTAGATCGCGTAGATAGTAGCTTATTTACCCTACCCGCAGTGTATGGTATATACCTACTAATTCATTTTATTTGGGCCTAGTGTATTTACACCGTTGCGCACTTTTACCGCTAAAAATGCGCGGATCTCTCGCAGGTTCAGGAATTAGTTTGGTTTTTCATGATAACTACGAAACCTACGCTAACGGTAGTTCATCCTTCTACCGAGAGTTAGTTAAGGGTCTGATTTTGCAATAGATTAGACCCACTTCTGATCCCGATTTTGGAAGTGTTTTTACAACCTACTGGATTCGGTAATCTCGCTTGGAGGAAAATAATATGAGAAAAAATGCTTGTTTAATGGCTTTGGTTGTTTTGGGGGCGACGAGTCTGTTTGCGCAGGAATCGTATATCCCGACGTTAGGCTTCAAAGTGGGCGTACCTGTGACCAACATGTTTGACGCCGGCAACACCAACCAAGCCTCGATCGGTTCCGGTAGCCAGTCCGCCACCTTTACCGGTATTCCTGGTTCAAGATTTAGTTCCGCTGTTCCCCGTTACGAGTTCGGTGTGAGCGGCGAGTTTCATCTTCCGAAGCATTTACGTTTCGAAGTGGACGGCCTGTTCAAACGGGGAGGGTTCAATAGCACGCAGCCTTTTGCGGGCGGCGGCGTGAACTACAATCCGACAACATTCAATCAGTGGGAAATCCCCGGCATGTTCAAGACGAACATCACTCTGGGGCACTATCGCCCGTTCTTTGATTTCGGCGCGACACTGCGTCACATCTCCACCATCACTCAAAGATCGTATGGTGCCGGTTATTCGGTTAGCAATGGTTATTTCAGCGGAGAGGCCCTTGTGAACAACTCCTTGGCGCTGCATAACCGAAACAGCTTCGGTGGCGTGGCCGGTATTGGATTCACGTTTAAGAAGGGCCCGTTTGAGCTGAGTCCTGAAGCTCGCTATACTCGCTGGGCCAACCAGTCGTTCCTGGCTTCTGGATTCAGAACAAACCTGGATCAAGGCGACGTATTGCTTGGTATCGGATTCTAGTTTAGATTCGCTCTGGTTCGGTGAAAAGGGGCCCCTTCGCGGGCCCTTTTCCTTTTACTAGTGGATGGTGCGGGTCTTACGATTCATGTAATCCATCAGCAGGTAATTACCTAATGTGTACGGCGTAGTAAAGTACGCTTTGCCTGAACACATCTGGGTCACCTTCTGGACGAACTGCACAAGCCCATAATCACTGGCCAGCATGAAGGTATTGATCAAGATACCGCGCTTCTTGCAGCGAGACACTTCTTCGAGGGTCTGACTGATCACCAGCGGGTCCAAACCGAAGGCGTTCTTGTAAATGCGGCCGTCCTCGAGTGTCAGGGCAGAAGGCTTGCCATCGGTAATCATGATGATCTGCTTCATATCCTTACGCTCTTGCGCGAGGAGCCGCTGCGCCAAAATGAGTCCATCGCGGGTGTTTGTGTAGTAGGGCCCGACTTGAACTCGCGCAAGATCCGATATGCGCATCTCTTCAGCTGAATCGTGGAAGAGGACACAACGCAGCGAGTCGCCCGGATACTGTGTCCGAATAAGATGTGCAAGCGCTAAGGCTACCTTCTTGGCAGGCGTAAACCGGTCCTCGCCATATAGGATCATGCTGTGGCTGCAGTCCAACATCAAAACCGTAGCGCAGGAACTCTGATACTCAGACTGATGGACGTGGAGATCTGAATACTCAAGATCGAGCGGCAGCTTAACGCCTTCGCGCTGCATCGCGGAAAACAGAGTGGCGCTGACATCGAGATTCAGCGTATCTCCGAATTCGTACAGTTTGGCGCCTCCACTTGAATCCACGCCGGTTGCTAGATCACGCGTGTCATGCGCGCCAAAACTCGATTTGCCTAGTGAACCTAGCAGGTCTTTGAGTGTCTTGAATCCGAGGAAATCAATAGCCTTATCAGTGACCTCGAACTGCATCCGGCTCTCAGGTCCGCCCCCCGAGCCGGGCGAGGACGGCGATTCAGGTGGAGGCCCTTCCGTATTGATATAGCCGGACTCTTCAAGCTTTTTCACCAGACGTTCCACTAACTTTTCGCGCTGCTGGCCCGACATCTGTTGAAGGCGCTCTTGCATTTGCTCCAGTTGCTCGGGATTGAATAGCTCACCGCCTTCCAAAGCTCGCTCGATAGCTTGTTTCAAGTCTTCGAGCGTTTGCTGATTCATCTCCGAGAACTGAAGGTAAGGATCTTGGTATCCGCTCTGGAGGAAATAATCCGAGAGCGCGCGGAGCAGATCCTCCATCTCGATCCCGAGATCTTCTTCCGAAAATTTTGAGTAGGAGATCCTTCTCACAAAATGGGCCGCGCCTTTCCGGCTAATTCAGATTGCGGCGTCCACCGCCGCCGCCGCGACGCGATTCGAAGTTGCGCCGCTGTGGGTCTTCGCGTTCCTCGCGCGTGCGCTCTTCCCGTGAAGTTCTGTCGCCAGCGACAAACTCTAATTCCTCATTGCGGCTGATACGCTTATGCGCGTAGAGACCTTCTAGAATGAACTCGCCTGCCGATGCGCGCAGGGCATCACTCTCGTTTTCGCTGAGCCCGAGTTTCTTGGTAAACGGCAGCAAGTCTTGAATGCGATTGAGCTGCCCAATCATCTCGTGGGCGGGCATATCTTCCTCCAGCCGAAGTGATCCACCCATTTCGAACCACTGCACTACTTGACGAAAGTTGACGCCATCGAAGTAGGAGTTAAACACTTTACCGACGGCGCTGCGGATGAGCTCTCGAGCCACGGCATCGCCCCCCTTGAGCTCCCCTTCATATTCGAGTTCCAGCTTGCCGGTGATGGATGGCAGGGCCGCGTACAGATCGAGAATGCGCGGCACCGCCACCGGCTCTTTCACTTTGAGAGCGCGGCGCTCGGCATTGGATACAACGTTCTCCAGCACGGAAATGGGGAGGCGTTGAGAGACTCCAGAGCGTTTATCAACGCGTTTGTCATCCCTGGCAAGGAACGCAATGTGTTCCACAACTTCCTGGATGTAAGGAGGGATATCAATTTCGACGGGAGACCGGCGCCGCGTCCAAGCTACCTGACACGTAATCTCCAATCCTTGCGAGATCGTCAAGGGATAGTGCGTACGGATCTCGCTCCCGATGCGGTCCTTCAATGGAGTGATGATCTTTCCGCGGGCTGTGTAATCTTCGGGATTTGCCGTGAAGACCAGCATGACGTCGAGCGGTAGGCGAACGGGGTAGCCCTTGATCTGTACGTCGCCCTCCTGCATGATGTTAAACAATCCCACCTGAACTTTGCCGGCAAGATCGGGCAACTCGTTAATCACGAATAATCCGCGGTTGGCGCGCGGCAGAAGTCCATAATGGATGGTTAATTCATTTGAGATGTCCTGCCCGCTACGCGCTGCCTTGATGGGATCGATATCGCCAATCATGTCCGCGATGGTCACGTCAGGAGTCGCAAGTTTCTCGATATAGCGATCTTCTGCGCTGATCCACGCAATTGGCGTCTCGTCGCCCAGGCTCGCTACTTTATCCCGGCACTGCTTGCATAACGGGCGCAAAGGATTGTCGCGTATCTCGCAACCCGCGACATAAGGCATTTGCGGATCGAGCAAGCGTGTCAGCATTCGTGCCAGCCGGGTCTTGGCTTGGCCACGCAGTCCCAGAAGGATGAAGTTGTGACGGGAGAGCACCGCATTTACTACTTGCGGGACCACCGTGTCTTCATATCCCACTACTCCTGGGAACAGCGCTTCACCGCGATCCAGTTTGCAAATGAGGTTTGATCTCAGTTCTTCTTTAAGAGTTCGATCAGCTTGAAGTTGATCAAAAAAGCGGCTGGTGCGAAGTGTGCCCAGCGTCCGTGGCAAGTCGGAGTGAGGCATTGATAGGCTCGCGGTTCGTTTTCAGCCACAAGTCTAGCAGTGTTCCATTCAGGCGATGGAAGCGAGCAGCGCGGTGCCGTTGTGATATGTTCTCGGGGCGTGAAGCAGCGCGATTCCGCATCGGACTATCAGCTCAATTGGCGAAAGCTGCAGCAAGTGGGCCTGAACGCTTACGAAGCGCGCTCATACCTCGTCCTCATGGGACACCAGCGCTTCAAAGCTCTCGAACTAGCTGCACGTGCCCATGTGCCGCGCCAGAAGATCTATGAAGTTCTCGACAGCCTGGTGGAAAAAGGGTTCGCACGCGTAGTACAAGAAAAAACCAAGCTGTTTTCTGCTGTAGATCCAAGCCTGTCGATTCCTGGTTATCTGGCGCGGCGCAGTAAAGCGCTGCAGAATGAGCTAACCGAGCAGGGTCGCCTCGCGGGCGGGCTGATCGAGGATCTTCGTACGGCTTATCTGGAAGGGCAGGATGGGCACGGCACGCTGGACTTCTTGAACCTGGTGAACGATCCGACGCAAACGGCCATCCATTACCGGCGTATGATTACCACGGCGAGCCATGACTACTCCGAATTCGCGCGCGCGCCTTTCGCCGTCGATCCATTGGACGAGCAGCTGGTGAAAGAGGCGGCCAGGCGGGATATCCGGTGCAGGTTATTGATTGAAGAATCGCCGGGTATTGACGATCAAGCGGGCCGGCTGAACAACTACCGCGACTCCGGAGTAGAGATTCGCTTCCTGGACCGGTTGCCGTTGAAGC
>CAXUCT010000046.1:6249-13198 GCA_964249415.1 uncultured Bryobacteraceae bacterium
GCTTGACCCGGTCTTGACGAAACCATCCTGGACCGCTCTTATTTTCGAGCATGCCGGTTTTGCAGAAGCTATGGCCGGTCTGTTTGAGAGCTACTGGTGCCGTGCCGCCGGGAAGCCGCCTAGTGAAACTAATCTGTCGCGCCGGTAGAGGCAGCGGGCCGCTTCATCCAGACCCGGTAGGTCTTGGCGTCCGCGAAAGGGATCAAGACAAGCTGCTGAGCTTTCCCCTCATACTCGCCGTCAATCGCATAGGCTTGATCGCCAAGCACATGTGAAGGAACTTTTAAGTCTAGCGGCGTGAGCCGGGGGCGAGAAGCATCTGAGGCGACGAGAGCGGCTTCGGCGAGGTCCTTTACTTGCGGGTTGAGCGCGCGACACAACGCCAGTATCTGAGGACCACGCTGGATTGCAATCTGATCGGCATACGCTGAGGCGCCGGTGAGCACCCGCGTGGTCATATCCATGGACACCTTGAGCGTGTCGCCACGTTTCCATTCGCGGTTAATGGTGAGGAAGTCGCCCGGCCTTCCAATGAGATGTGAGCCGGCGATATCAACGGCAAACTGACTCGTCCATTCGGGAACACGGAGGCGCAGGGGGAAGCGCATGTTGTGGGCAGGCTCCACATGCAACAGAAACTCGCCGTTTTCCGGATAAGCCGCCTCCGAATACAGTTGCACAGTGCCGCGCCGGCTTAATTGGAACGTGGCGCGGCCGGGATTATAAAGAAGAACCGCGATGCCGTTTCCATAGCGGCCCCATACTACGGAAGGGATGAGCGTCAAACCGTGGGCCTCGCTTGATGGACAGCCATCTGAGTTGACGGCACGTTTGCTGCCGTTTAATGGAACCTGCGCCAGAACAGCACCCGTGTTCGCCTCCTGCGCCGCAAATAATTGGTTGTAGATCGTGCGTTCCAGTTGTTCGGCGTACTGCGTGTCGCCAGTAATGCGTAGTAAATTCAGGGAGAGCTGAATCCAAGCAACTGTTGCACATGCGTCGCCTTCGCTCCTGTTTGGATCGGGGGTAGACGCCTCGCCGTTCGACATCGGATTACCAGTGACGGAGAGCCAGTTATTTCGGATGTCCATCCAAGCTGCCGGGACCGGGCGGAAGTAGGGCTCGTCGCCTGTAATGCGATATAGATCGACTAAACCTTGCAAGTCCGCCAGGTTCTCATAGCTTGCATCGTGATGCGTGTCCTTTCGCCGAAGCCAAGCGTCCGCCGCTAACTTGCATAGATCAAGATACCGGCTTTCCTCTGTATACCGGTACAACGAAATCAGTGCATCTGTTGCGACCATCGCACGGGAGGCCGCCACCGAACCCTTCGAAAATGCTTTCACAAGTGAGTCGCCGATGTCCTTGGAGGCAGTGAGTGCGTCCTCGTTCTGAGTGACACCGTAATAAGCAAGCAGGCCGAGTAAGTCGTACTTCTGAACCCATAGAGCTGCGCTTGATTCAACAGCTCCTAGCGCTTCGCCGCCGTCAGAGACCTGGGCCGCAATCAGCTGCTTCGCGACACGGTCCATGACCGCTTTCAACTGAGCGTCGTGACTATATGCATAAGCGTTGGCCGAAGCCTCCAGAAACTTGCCCGCTTGCCCACTGGCGATGGCGGCCCGGGGATCAATGTGTTCTAGGTAGCCCTCGCTGTTGGCTCTCATACGCGCGGCCAGGAGTCCGGCAAGTTTCTCCTGGTCAAATGCCGGCGGACGATAGCGGTCTGTGACAGCATCCACCACGACGGGCTGCGGAGGATCAGCGAACAAAGGCGCAGCGGCCAAGGTCAGCAGACAATATGTGAGGCGAATTGAACACCACCTTTCGGCTGATGCCAGTTTAGCGCTTAAAAAAGGTAAGGAGCGACACTCATTCCGTGACAGGAGCTATATCAGCTGCGCAAACGTAGCAGCACATCATCGCGGTCCAGGAACTGAATCGCACGTATCCCTAGCAGTTCCGCCCCCTGAATGTTGACCATCCTGTCGTCCAGAAACAGCGTCTGACCGGGCTCCAGACCCAGACCTTCCAGGCAATGTTCATAAATGGCCGGCTCCGGCTTTGCGGAATGAACTTCATAGGAGAGGGTGACGAAATCGAACTCGTTTAGCCGGTCCGTGCGCGATTTCAACGCCTCTCCTAATTCGCGGGGCATGTTTGACAGAATGGCTAGGCGCTTGCCTTGGTTTCGGAGCTGATCAATCCACTCCCACATCACCGGATCGAATCGCATCCAGCTAACTGTGTCGAGCTCAGTTAACTGCTCAACCGCTTCGGCCTTGAGCGTAGTTCCAGCCCGTTGTGCGATCGCCTGCCAATAGTCTGGGCCAGAGACCGCGCCCTTGTCGTACTCCAGCCGGTCGGACCAATAACTTTCCGTGAACAGGTTTTTGTGAAGACCAGCGACGTCTGCCATATGCGTCTGGTCCGCATGGGTCTGGTGCGCGACCAGCACGCCGCCGTAATCGAAAATTACACCAGCGTAGGCATCAACGAGCGCCATCGACCAGTTGTTCGCGCCGGCAGCGCACTTCCCGGATGGCATAGATGCGCCGCCCCTGACTTTCAAAATAAGTGCGCATCAAGACTTCGCCTATTAGGCCGGTACTGAACAGCATGAGTCCAGCGAACCATAGCATTCCACCCGCAATGAGCAGTGGTCCGTGTTCCGCTCTAATGTCGTGGCCGGCAATTTTTTGCACAAGCATGGCAAGCAGCACCAAACTGCCCATGCCAATTCCCGCCAAGCCCCATTTGCCGAAGAAATGCATAGGCCGCGTGAGATAGCGCAAGAGGAAGCCGATGGTTAGGATATCGAAGAACACACGGAAGGTACGCCCCAGGCCGTAATGCGATGCCCCATTTGGCCGCTCGATGTTTCTGATGGGAACTTCGATAATACGGGCTCCATAAGAACTGGCGAGAGCGGGGATGAAGCGGTGCAGCTCACCGTAAAGGTTCACTTCCTTCAACACCTCTGCCCGGTACGCTTTGAAGGTTGTTCCGAAGTCATGTAAGTCAACTCCAGATGCGCGCTTCATCATCCAGTTGGCGATACGAGAGGGAATTTTACGCGTGACGGCGTTATCCACGCGATGCTTGCGCCAGCCGCTGGCGATGTCATAACCTTGATCGATCTTCTCGAGCAGCAGCGGTATGTCTTCTGGATCATGCTGCAGATCGCCATCAAGCGAGACAATCACGTCGCCTTCGGCCTCATCAAAGCCCGCGGCCAGCGCGGCCGTCTGTCCAAAGTTGCGCCGCAACCGCAGCACCTTCAAGTGGCTGTCTGTCTCAACCAGGTTGGCGAGGAGATCGAAACTGCGGTCGGTCGAGGCATCGTCGACGAAGATGATCTCGTACGGCTTACGCAGTGCCTCGAGAACTGCAGTTAATCGATCGTAAAGCGGCAAAATGGCCGGCTCCTCATTGTGAATGGGGATAACGATCGAAAGCATTAGGGACTATGTAACCAGTGTAACGAATGCATTAAGAGAAACCCTACGCGGGCTCCGGAGCCTTCGAAAAATGCCGTATAGTCGAGCTATGGCGAGTTCGACCGCGATCCCGGTGAAAGAATACCTGAACACCACGTACAGACCGGACTGTGATTACGTCGACGGAGAGGTAATTCAGCGCAACGTGGGTGAATTCCAGCATTCAACCCTGCAGGGCATTCTGATCCGCTTGCTTTACGAAAGAGCGGGAGATCTTCGATTTCGGGTCAATCCGGAGTTGCGGATGCGCGTTCATGCGACCCGTTTCCGAATACCTGACATTTGCGTCACCCTAAAAAGCCAGCTTCCTGAGCCCGTCTTGACGAAGCCACCCTTCCTCTGCATCGAAGTAGTATCGCCAGACGACCGGATGAGCCGCGTGATCGAGCGGGTGAAAGAATATCTGGCTTTTGGTGTCGAATACATTTGGGTAGTAGACCCGGAGAGCAGAACAGCCTATAGCTATACCCAAAGTGAAGGCCGCGAAGTACGAGACGAACTGGTCACGGCAAATCCTAAGATCTCCATATTGTTGAGTGATCTATTTTCAGAGCTGGACGAAGCTTCGAAAAGCGAATAGCTAAGCTGCGCCCGACTTACGCTCCTTGGTACAATAGGGTCATATCATACAGTCAGGTAAGCCAATTGTTTGCAACAGCTTGCAATGCGTTTTCCTGCCCCGTTTTAGGAGTTTCTTTTGGCCGATCAAGATGGGTCGACTGGCGGTCTGTTTCCGCCTGACGACAACAAGAACCTAATTCCAACCAATATCGAAGACGAGATGAAGCGCTCGTACCTGGATTACGCCATGAGCGTAATCGTGGGCCGGGCTCTGCCGGACGTTCGTGATGGTCTGAAGCCGGTGCATCGCCGGATTCTATACGGGATGCACGAGATGGGCCTGCACTATAACCGCGCGACGCGCAAGTGCGCCAGGATCGTCGGCGACGTGCTGGGTAAGTTTCATCCTCACGGAGATGTGCCGGTCTACGACGCATTGGTCCGTATGGCTCAGCCATTCTCACTGCGCTACATGCTGGTGGACGGCCAGGGTAACTTTGGATCCGTTGACGGTGATCCGCCGGCGGCCATGCGGTACACCGAGGCACGCCTATCAAGGATTGCGGGCTCGCTTCTTGAAGACATTCACAAAGAGACGGTCGACTTCCGTCCCAATTATGACGACAGCGAGGTGGAGCCGGAAATCCTTCCTACGCGTGTTCCCAATCTGCTGGTCAACGGCTCGTCCGGCATCGCGGTAGGAATGGCGACGAACATCCCGCCGCATAATCTCCGCGAAATTATTGATGCCACTATCGAACTGGTGAACAATCCGAATACGCCTCTCACCAAGGTTTTGGAACTGGCTCCGGGAGCGGATTTCCCGACCGGCGGCTTCATTTTGGGGCGCCAGGGAATTTATGACTACTACACCAGGGGCCGCGGAAGCCTCAAAGTTCGCGCCAAGGCCGCCATCGAGAAGCTGGGAAGAGATCGCGAGGCGATCGTCGTCACAGAGATTCCGTTCCAGGTGAACAAGGCGCGCTTAATTGAGCACGTAGCCTCGCTGGTCTCGGAGAAGAAGCTGGAAGGGATCTCCGACGCACGCGACGAGAGCGATCGCGATGGGATGCGCATCGTGTTTGATCTCAAGCGTGGCGAGCAATCCGAAGTTGTCCTGAATAATCTCTACAAACAGACGCAGATGCAGGTTAACTTCGGCGTCATCATGCTTTCGATCGTGAACGGGCAGCCGCGCGAGCTTGGAATCATCGATGTCATCAAGCGCTTCATTGACCATCGCGTCGACGTAGTGCGGCGGCGCACGGACTACTTGCTGCGTAAAGCGAGAGAGCAGGAGCATATTCTGCTCGGGTTCCAAAAAGCGCTCGACAACCTGGATGCGGTGATTACTTTAATCCGCGCTGCGTCCGGCGTGAGAGAGGCTCATGCGTCATTAGTTGCACGGTTTGAGTTTTCGGACCGGCAAGCCAAAGCAATTCTCGAACTGCAGCTCCAGCGTTTAACGAACATGGAGCGGCAGAAAATCTTGGACGATCTGGCGGACATTCAGCGGCAGATCGCCGAGTACACCGAAATTCTCGGCTCGGAGAAAGTACTCAGGGGGCTCATCGTCAAGGAGCTGAAGGAAGTTCAAAAAGAGTTTGGCGACGAGCGTCGCACGCAGATCATCGAGGACACGGGTGAGATCAGTCTCGAGGATTTGGTGCAGATGGAAGACGTGGCGGTGACTGTGTCACGCGGTGGCTACCTCAAACGCACTTCGGTGGATACCTATCAGCGTCAGACACGAGGCGGCAAAGGCCGCATCGGCATGGGCACGCGCTCGGAAGATGTTGTCGAGCATCTGGTGATCGCATCAACACACGCCTACCTGCTGATCTTTACCAATAAGGGCCGTGTCTACTGGCTGAAGATCTATGAGATACCTGATGCCGGAACTACGGGGAAGGGCAAACACGTTTCCGGTCTGATCAGTCTGCAGCCGGACGAAACGGTGAAGGCGTTCTTGCCGGTGAAGGAGTTTGTTCCAGGCAAGTTTATTGTCATGGTGACGCGGCAAGGCGTCATCAAAAAGTGTGAGCTGACGGAATTCGATAATCCGCTCTCGCGAGGCATTATCGCTTTAGCGCTGGACGACTCCGATGAGTTGCTGGGCGCCACCATAACAAGGGGCGACAACTTCATCTTCCTCGGATCACATGAAGGCATGGCGATCCGCTTCAATGAAGAAGACGTCCGGGCCATGGGTCGTCAAGCGCGAGGCGTTCGTGCGATGGACCTTGACGAAGGCGATTACCTGATTGGCCTGGAAGTCGTCGAAAAAACGGGACTGATTCTCTCGATTTCAGAGAACGGTTACGGCAAGCGGACGGATCTGGAAGACTACCGCCTGACGGCGCGCGGCCGTAAGGGCGTGATCAACATGAAGACCACCACCAAGGTAGGCAAGGTGGTGGCCGTCATGTGCGTAAGCGAAGATACCGACCTGATGATCATCACCAAGGAAGGCAAGATCATCCGGATCGAATCGGGCCAGATCCGCCAAGCCGGGCGATCTACGCAAGGTGTCCGGCTGGTGCGCATGGAAGAAGGCGATCAGGTGGCGGCGGCTTCGGCGATACCGGAAGCGGAGAAAGACGCATTGAAATCCGGTGAACTCCCGCTTCAGTAGGGTGCCAAGCGGCGAATGGCGGCTATACTTCAACTATGGCCGCCCTCGTTAGCCTTCAGGCCCAACCTGCTTCAGTCGATCCGGTTGCGCTCCACGCTAAACAAGAAGCGCTTTTTCATGGCCTCCGCGCTCTCGGGCGTGTGATCGTTGCTTACTCGGGTGGAACAGATTCGGCCTACCTGGCGTGGGCCGCGCATCGAGTCCTGGGCGAGGCCGCCATTGCGATCACCGCCGATTCCGCCTCCATTCCAAC
>CAXUCT010000046.1:13208-14329 GCA_964249415.1 uncultured Bryobacteraceae bacterium
TTGCGCGCGAGTGCGGTTTCCGGCACGAGTACATCGAGACATACGAGTTCGACAACCCGGACTACGTCAAGAACGACAAGGACCGCTGCTTCCATTGCAAAGACGAGTTGTTCTTACGGCTAGAGGCATTTGCGTCAGCGCGTAATTACACGCATATCATCTATGGTGTGAACGGAGATGATCTCGGCGATTACCGGCCGGGACAGCGCGCGGCGAAGCTTCATAGCGTGAAGGCGCCGTTGGTGGAGGCTGGGTTGACCAAGGCAGAAATTCGCGAATTGTCGCGCCGCGCTGGCCTGTCGACTTGGGATCGCCCGGCCGCCGCTTGCCTCAGTTCCCGCGTGCCATACGGAACAGCCGTCACAGTCGAGACAATCAAGACCATTGAACAAGGCGAAGAGGCGCTGCGCGCGTTAGGCTTCAGGCAGTTTCGCGTGCGGTTTCATGGCGAGTTAGCGCGAATCGAGATCGCCAAAGAAGAACTGGCAAAAGCTCTTACGATGGAGAATGCCAGCGCCTTTTCGGCTATCTTCAAACAGCTCGGGTTCTTGTACGTAACCCTGGATTTAGAGGGTTACCGGCAGGGTTCGCTCAATGCAGTGTTGAACGCGTCGGAGCGCCTGTAGACGATCGCCCACCAACGCCTTCAGTATGGATCCACAATCTGATGTGAGCACTCGGCGTGTGACCGGTTCTCCGTCGCGTCGGGCGTGTAACTGCAGTAGATAGCATCTGGGGGTACCGGAATTAGGCGCCTATACAGAACCTCCTTCGAATCTTTGACATAACCTGCTGGCCCGTAATAGCAAGCTAATGCTAGTTTCGGAACAATGGGGTGTGTCTTGGTGATCTTAGGCAGTGTCCAATTCGGACTTTCGGAATCCTCCGCCCACGGCAGAGATTTGCCCGGAGAACCAACTAGAACATCCGCCTTGCGTAGCGCCTTACCAGGCAGAGCGGGACACGATACTAAGTCCAGCGCGCGTGCTCGCCTCTCGTGATCCTCAATCGCCATGAAACACGGTTCCATTATGGATTGCAAAGAGGCCGCATCAGCCGGAAGCTGAAAGCGCGCTACCATCGCGTCCTTGCCACTCTGAATGGGATGTATAACCACCTTC
>CAXUCT010000046.1:14339-15517 GCA_964249415.1 uncultured Bryobacteraceae bacterium
GTAGTACCCGGTGTTTGGACAATCTGCTTCAGATCGGGCTCGTCATAATCCAATTCAAAGGGGGCCACTGAGTTCTTGTTAGCGGCATCTGTTCGGTCCGGAACCTGGTCCGCCGACATGCCGATGTGAATTTCCGGCAGATTGCCTAATTGGCTTCTGCCGAAGTCGCTACCGCCGCCCTCCATGGTAATGTCGCTATAGTCAAAATCAACCAACGCATTGGGTACGCGTAACTGTCCTTTTGCAACGCCGGCAGGATATTTGAATCCCGTGAACTGCTGAACGGTGCAGGAGAGCGCAAGCGTTGCTGTACGCTGTTGCCCGTTCGCCTCAACAATCCCCATGAGGAGCGCTTGATTACCGTTTTCGATTTTTTGGAAATGCCAGGTAGTCTTTGCTTGCGGTTCAGCTCCTGCCCGAGCCGAAAGGTTTGCGTGACCAGGGATGTCTAGGCCGCAAGACTGTAGTACCGAATCCAGCGCTGCATTCCGCGAAGGAAGATCGGCTGTGATGAGACCTTTGCGGATGCCCGCCCGAAATCCGATGGAGATTCCGCCAAGATCATCTGAATTATCTCTGGTGAGTGTGGCGGTCTCTACAGAGTTAAGTGGAACTACGAAGATGACCTGTTGATTAACCGGGAAAGAGTCCACAGACCCCGGCCGCACGTGATCGCCGACACGGATTTCCGCTTGCTGAGAGATCCCGGAGCTTCCGGGGAAAGCCGGAACGGAGGCTCTCAGTTCGAGAACGGACCGGTTACCCTCCAATCCCTTGCAGCCCACGAAGACCGTAGCCACGCTACTTGTCATGCCAAACGAAAAAGTCCCCGCGGTAATTGCATCGGGAGAAAGATCCCGCTGATTTATGTGCGGACCGGCCACCCATTGACCGCGACGCGGGACTTCGAAGCGCTCAGAAAACGACCACGAAGATGTGGAGGCAAGTAGGAGCAGCGGAACCAAAATGGAGAACAAAACACGCCTGGGCGCACCTGCTCTATTCCCGCAGGTACCGCGCGGAGAGAGCACTACTAGACGTAACAACCTGTCAATTTTCATCTGCTTCCTTTGCGTTCTGATAATACTTGCGCAAAAGAAGGCAAGAATACGTCAACTATTTTGCAAATTCGCCGCAGAAATGCGGCGAGTTACTTTGAATCCGATGAAGCTGGCTTT
>CAXUCT010000046.1:15527-16006 GCA_964249415.1 uncultured Bryobacteraceae bacterium
CGTGGAGGCGGTTGTGGAGCTAGCGGCGGTCTCGGAACTGCCGGAAGCTTTCGTCTCTGACGCGCTGGCCTTTTTCGGTGAGCTTTCGCCTTTTTGTGAGCTTTCGCTCGAGCCCCCGCTGCCGCTCTTAGCGTAGTCGTTGATGTAGAAGCCGCTACCCTTAAACTGCAGAGCGGGCGCGGAGATCAACCGATCAAGATGCCCGCCACAGTTTTCATGAGTCGTCAATCGCTCATCAGCGAACTTTTGCATCACTTCGAATTTGTCACCGCACTTCTCGCATTGGTATTCGTAGAGAGGCATGGAAGGGAGTCCTTGTTGACTTAGTGCTCGGGCGGCGCTGGAGCCTTTTCGACAATTGGGTGTCCTTGCCCGGCGACCATGGGCGCGCCCGAGTCATTCAACAATTGCGCAATGCTGGTTTTGCCTGTCACAAGATCGATTGATTGCTTTAGCAGATTGTCCTCGGTCGTCTTGGG
>CAXUCT010000047.1:0-7892 GCA_964249415.1 uncultured Bryobacteraceae bacterium
GCGCCGAATAATCTGGAGAGTTCCCGTACCGGCTTCGTAATGCGCCACGAGCGGGAGGTCAAGGCTTTCCGCAATACACTTTCCGAGGTAGCCAGCCGTTGCTGTAGGTGAGCTACTTCGGAACGAAGTCTCTCCTCGTAGTCTTCCTTACGCCTCGAATCTTCTTCCGCCTGCTTGCGCTCAACCTTCGACACATACAGGTCCGACTGTAACTTGCGGACTTCGGCAAGTAGCGTATCCCGCTCTTCTATCCGCTCCCTCGAAGTTCGCGCTGTTTGCTCTTCCCCAAGTTTGCTCAGCTGAGCGGCCGCTAATTCCATCCTTTGGATTTTTGCTTCTAAGTCCAGCACGCGCGAGCGTTGCTGCACCGCAGCCTCTTCGAGTTCCGCTTCTAGGGCCAGCTCCGACGATCGCTGCTGTTCCGCCGCCGCTCGCTTCATCTCTTCGACCTTGGCTTCCAGAGCCAGCTCTGACGATCGTTGCTGCTCACGGGCGGCTAATTTAACCTCTTCGACCTCGGCTTCTAAGGCGCGCACCCGCGATCGTTGCTGCTCCGCGTCCCGCAGCACCGGCAGTAATGAGCCGTTGTCGGTTTGCAGTCGCAGCCACAGCTCCATCGATAGCGGCTGATCAAAGCGCTGGCTGTCCAGGGGGGGAAGTAACAATTGCGGATCTGAACCATAACTGAAAAAGCGGGCGAACTCGCAAGTTCCTTCGGACTCCAATCGCATGGCACTTCCGCCAACTGAGAGAGCGCCCAATTCGTCGCGGCCTTTTGCGCTCCACATGATCTCGCCGTCGGCAGGTCTGCGGAGCACGATTCCAGCGACATCAATGACGCCGGGCTGCTCTGCTGGATCGATCCGTAACGGACCCTGGCCGCT
Source organism: uncultured Bryobacteraceae bacterium (assembly GCA_964249415.1). Classification (GTDB taxonomy): domain Bacteria; phylum Acidobacteriota; class Terriglobia; order Bryobacterales; family Bryobacteraceae; genus Bog-105. The sequence continues at coordinate 885 of CAXUCT010000047.1, forward strand.
ACCTTGGGTCACCTCTAGCGAGAGGTGCTCCCACCGGCCGGGTTTCACATTAAACTTGATAGCTGTTTCCGCAGCATATCCGCCGCTGCTAAAAGGATAAACATGAGCTACGATTTGGCCATCAGTCCCCCATCGGTGCTCCCGATTCTCATGATCGTGTTCAAGCTTGGTGGCACACAGCGCATAAAAATTTCGCGCATGCTCTTGACGTTCCGCCGGCGAATCAAAAAGAATGTCGAACAACCCGTTGCCGGGTAAGATCGACCCTGGCTTGCGATAGACCCCCAGACCCCAACTGTGTGTAAAGATGAAATGCTGACCTGTACGGGCCAACTCGTCCCAAAGCTTCCACACGCCGAAATCGCCTTGGCGGGCCATCACGTCATGCATCAACACAATGCCACCCGGCTTTACCTTTGCGAGCCAACTATGGAGATCGTGCGAGACCGCGTCGTAAGTGTGGAGACCGTCAATATGTAAAATGTCGATCGAGTCGTCCGCAAATTTGGAAATTGCCTCATCGAATGTGGTCCTTAACAGGTATGAGAAACCGGCGTAGTTTGCCGCGTTATAAGCGCTTACTTCTTCATAGACGTTCTCACCATAAAAACCGGCGTGCGGCTCACCCATCCAGGTGTCCACCGCATAGCAGGAACACCCCAAGCCGTTCTCACGCACCGCTTGGCAGAACCCGAAGTAGGACTCGCCGTAATGCGTGCCGAGTTCCACCAGAAGGTTTGGCTTTACAGCAGCAACAAGATCACGTGCAAATGGTAAATGCCCCGACCAATTACCGACTCCACCCGGCCGGTACCGCTTAGGCTGAAAGCCACCGTTGAGAAAGCTTTCTAACTCCATGAGAGATTCTGACCTTTGGGTATTGGCAGAAATGTCAAACACTGCGCTGTTAAAATTGTTTTCGGCAGGCTGTTTATTATAGACAAAACGGAGCTAATCCACTCAAGAACTCAGTATAAGCCGAGGACTTGCGTAAACGGCGTGCCGCCCTGACGCCCCAATCCTGATCACACCAGTGAACATCCTATTTGTTCTTTATCACGATTTCACGGCTAATAGCGCTGGACACGTGCGCTCTCTTGCGAATGAACTGGTTCTGCTGGGGCATGACTGCTGCGTGGCAGTTCCAGACAACAAGGAGTCGGTCAGTAGTTTGGGAAGCGTGCTTTTTCGTTCAAGCGAGTTCCACGAGGTATGGGAGACCGGCTTCGGATTTTCGAACGATCGCGGACCCGACATTGTGCACGCTTGGACACCGCGCGAAGTTGTGCGGAAATTCTGCGAGCGTCTTCGCGAGCAATTTACCTGCCGCTTATTTATCCATATGGAAGATAATGAGTGGCATCTTGTCAGGTGTGCTTTCGGACAGCCTTTTGAAACCCTAGCATTGCTCGAAAGGCAAGCACTGGATACGCTCGTTCCCGATTCCCTGGCGCACCCGCATCGCGCGATGGAGTTCCTGAAGGCCGCTGACGGAGTAACAGTCATCATTGACCGTCTAAGAGACATTCTGCCGCCTGTGCGGTCGACAATGGAATTGTGGCCGTCGGCTGACGAGGAACTCTTCCAAGTAAGTTCCATACAGTCGTTGAAGAGAAGCCTCATTGGCGTTCCAGAGAATAGTACCGTTATTGTCTATACCGGAAATGTGCACGGGGCGAATGCCCATGAAATGAGGAGTCTCTACCTAGCGGTGGCGATCTTAAATCGGGAAGGATTCCCGGTGACCCTGGTTCGTGCGGGTCGCGATTACTGTGCGTTTCTGGGGCCTGATGAGACTTGGGCCCGCCAAAACTCAATTGAGCTAGGATGCGTGCCACATAGCCGTATACCATCGCTTTTAGCGCTAGCGGACGTACTGGTGCAACCCGGGAGGAGCGACAATTTCAACGATTTCAGATTTCCTAGCAAGTTACCAGAGTTTCTTTCTGCCGGGCGGCCGGTCATTCTTCCTGACGCGAACATAGCGCGGTATATGATACACCGGCAGCACGGATTTATTCTTAAGAACTCGAACGCCGTTGCCATTGCGGATGCGGTACGTGAGGTTATGTCGAATCGAGAACTCTACCGGCAGCTTTCCGACGGTGCACTCGAATTCTTTAGAACTCGCCTAAGTTGGTCCAGCAGCGCTAGAAAGCTAAACGAATTTTATCTAAGTGCTGAGCCGCTCCTGAGCATCGCGCACTGTGCCGCTTGAGCCAAAGCACCATCGGCCAACAGCAGCCTTGTGAATATCACTTCGAGCTATCCGCTTGTAGTGTTAAGCGTGGGCCCGGCTGGAATCCACGCCGGGACCCATTTGAGCGCCAACTGGAAATCTCAGAGGAGGAAGGTTTAATTGGGATTTATCGCCAGCAATTTAACTGACCGGTTGCTCGCGGATGGCCATACCGTTGTAGGATATGACAATTTTTCTACCGGCCAAGCTTCTTTTCTTCACGACGCGTTATCGAATGACTCTTTCAAGTTTGTCGAGGGCGACCTATTAGATAGAGATCAACTCACAAACGCTATGAGAGATAGCGAGTTTGTTTTTCACCTCGCCGCTAATGCGGATGTGCGTTTTGGAACGGAACACCCAACGAAAGACTTGCACCAAAACACGATCGCCACAGTAAACGTCCTGGAAGCCATGCGCGCGAACGATGCAAAACGGATCGCTTTTTCCTCGACCGGTTCAGTTTATGGTGAATCGCAGGTCTTTCCCACCCCTGAGAGCTCGCCCTTTCCCATTCAGACGTCGCTCTATGGCGCTTCCAAGGTTGCTGCGGAAGCCTTCATCGAAGCTTATTGCGAAGGCTTTGGAATGCAGGCGCTCATTTTCAGATTCGTCTCCATTCTCGGCGAGCGATACACCCATGGACATGTCTTCGATTTCTACCGGCAGCTTAGGGAGCATCCTGAAAGCTTATACGTCCTTGGAAACGGCAAGCAACGCAAGTCTTACTTATATGTTCAAGATTGTATCGACGCGATCTTGACTTGTGTCGCAAAGTGCAAGGCAAATGTGAACATCTTCAATCTCGGAGTGGATGAATACTGTGAAGTAAATGATTCCATCCGGTGGATCTGCGAAGAGCTTGGGGTAAGTCCAAAACTCGAATATGCGGGTGGAAATCGAGGCTGGATTGGAGATAATCCATTTATTTTCCTGGATTGCTCAGCCATGCGTGCTCTGGGTTGGCAACCAAAGCTAACGATTAAGCAGGGCGTTGTCCGAACGGTGCGCTACCTGAGAAGTAACCCAGATCTGTTGGAGAGGCGCTCATGAGGGTATCGGTGGCTGGACTTTGGCATTTAGGTACCGTAGCGGCCGCGTGTTGCGCTTCTGCTGGCCACGAAGTCTTAGCCTTCGATGATGATCCGGCCGTCATTGCTGGACTGCAGCACGGGCGTTTGCCCGTAGGCGAGCCTGGCTTGGCGGAACTTACCGCCTTGGCCTTAAACGCGGGCAAGTTGTGTTTCACGAGCAGTATTGAAGACGCCGGCGCGTGTGACATCCTATGGATCTGCTACGATACACCGGTTGACGAAAATGACCTGGCGGATACTGAGTTCGTCAACTCGCGGATTAGGCGTTTGCTTGCTGCCCTCAAACAAGGCGCAATCGTCTTGATCTCATCGCAACTACCGGTCGGTTCTACGGCCCGATTTGAACAAGCTTGTCCTGAGTTTCACTTTGCCTATTCTCCGGAAAACCTTCGTTTGGGAAAGGCGATCGAGGTGTTTACAAGGCCAGATCGCGTCGTGATCGGTATCCGGCATAACGGTGTGCGTGAAAGGCTCGCCTCTCTCTTTGCGCCCTTTACGCAAAGCCTGGAATGGATGTCTATTGAATCTGCGGAAATGACGAAGCACGCGCTGAACGCCTTCCTCGCAACTTCGGTCGCTTTCATCAACGAAATTGCCAGTCTTTGCGAGAAGACCGGAGCTGATGCTCAAGAAGTAGAGCGCGGGTTGAAGACTGATGTCCGGATCGGGAATAAAGCTTATTTGCATCCCGGAGGAGCTTTCGCGGGCGGAACTCTCGCAAGGGATGTCTTGTTCTTGATCGCCGTTGGAAAAGAAAGCCATGTTTCGACAAGCATGTTGCAGGGCGTGAAAGACAGTAACTCCGCCCACCAGCTCTGGGCGCGTCGTCGACTTATTGAGATCCTTGGAAGCTTGCGGGGAAAAACTGTCGCCATCCTAGGTTTAACGTACAAACCGGGGACGAATACGTTACGCCGATCCAGCGCTGTAGATGCTTGTAAATGGCTTGTTGCCGAGGGTGCAGAGGTTCAAGCATTTGATCCAGCAGTTACGGAATTACCAGACGATCTCCCGCAGGTTCACCTGATGAATCGTGCGGATCTCGCGTTACGTGGCGCTGACGCCGTCCTGATTGCCACCCCATGGCCCGAGTTCCAGTCTCTCTCCCGAGATGCATTTGTAGGGAATATGAGACGTTCCGTGGTTCTCGATCCAGCTAGATTCCTGGAAAATCTCTTCGAAGGTGAACGCGCTGTGGAGTATCGAGGAATTGGAATTTCACGATGAAGCTGACTGGAAAGCGAGCTGTTATTACTGGTGCAAGTCAAGGGCTGGGTCGTAACATTGCTGAACTGTTTGCCTCCGAAGGCGCCGATCTACTGATATGCAGCCGGAATAAGCAGGAACTTGAAGCTGCACAGGGACCGATTAACAGCAGCTCCCAGGCGCGTGTATTCGCCCAAAGCGCGGATGTCTCCGTCGAATCAGACGTGCGCAGTCTGGCTGAAATGGCCGGTACGCAATTAGGGGGAGTGGACATTTTGGTCTGCAACGCTGGGGTTTATGGCCCTAAGGGAGCTGTCGACGAGTCGAATTGGTCGGATTGGGTGCAGGCGGTAAATATCAACTTACTTGGCACAGTATTATGCTGTCGCTTGTTTCTCCCCTTTTTGCGCCGGTCACCTCGCGGAAAGATCATTCTCCTCTCCGGCGGTGGCGCTACTAAGCCGCTCCCGTTCTTGAGTGCGTACGCTGCATCGAAGGCAGCCGTTGTCCGATTTGGCGAAACGCTCGCCGAGGAATTGAAGGGATCTTCTATTGACGTAAATAGCGTCGCGCCCGGCGCTCTCAATACGCGTATGTTGCAGGAGGTACTCGATGCCGGCCCTGAGAAGGTAGGCACAGCGTTCTACGCTGCATCGCTGAAGCAGAAAGATTCCGGAGGTACGCCGCTGGATACTGGCGCCGATCTTTGCCTCTATCTCGCAAGCGACGAGAGTAATGGCATTACCGGAAAGCTGATTAGCGCGGTGTGGGACCCCTGGCCGAATTTCCAGGCCTATCGGCAGGACCTGGACAAAACAGACGTCTTTACATTGCGTCGAATCGTCCCCGGCGAGCGTGGCCTCACCTGGGGATAGACACTGCTACATCAACAAATGCCTGAACCTTGCGTTAAGGAGAACTTGCGCATAGCCATCATTGGCTGCGGCCTGATTGGCAACAAGCGCGCCTCTAGCCTTGCTGGTCGAGCATCTATCGCTGTCTGCTGCGATGTCGATCAATCCCGCGCTGATGCATTGGCAAAGGCAAGCGGATCGACCGCAGTGAGTACCGATTGGAACTCGGTCGTCTCTAACCCGGATATCGATGCCGTTTTCGTATGTACGAGTCACAACTTACTAGCTCCTATCGCGGCCGTCGCTGCTAGAAACGGCAAACACGTTTTTATTGAAAAACCCGGGGCACGGCGAGCCGCGGAGCTAGATAGCGTCGGTGTCGCTGCACAGAAGACTGGCGCGCTGGTTCGCGTGGGATTCAATCACAGGTACCATCGCGCATTTCAGAAGGCCCGTGAGATCTATGAATCAGGCGCTTTGTCGGATCTGATGTTCATCCGTGCTCGATACGGGCATGGCGGGCGTCAGGGCTATGAGCGGGAATGGCGCGCCGTTCCTGAGATTTCGGGAGGCGGAGAAGCGGTCGACCAAGGCGTGCATCTGCTCGACTTGGCGGGCTGGTTCCTAGGCGATCTCAAGTTGATAGGAGGAAGCGCCCCAACGTATTTTTGGGACATGCCCGTCGAAGATAATGCATTCTTTCTGCTAGAGACGGAATCCCGGCAGGTAGCCTTTCTCCATGCAAGTTGGACCGAGTGGAAGAATTTATTCTCGTTTGAGATCTGTGGGCGCACAGGCAAATTGGAGATTACCGGCCTGGGCGGTAGTTACGGAACCGAACGTCTCACGTTCTATCAAATGCTCCCTGAACTGGGCCCTCCCCCCACCACTATCTACGAGTACCCGATGGCAGATAACTCCTGGGAAGTGGAAGTAGGCGAATTTTTGGAAGACATTCGATTAGGCCGTCCACCTCGGCCTGGCATTGCAGACGCACAGGCAGCGCTATCTTTAGTGGAGCAACTCTACAGCAGGCCAACGCCGTGATTATTACCAGGAGCCCCTTACGAATTTCTCTCGGCGGAGGTGGGACGGACCTACCTTCTTATTACCGTGAGTATGGCGGATTGGTTGTCTCGGCAGCTATCGACAAGTATGTGTACATAACTCTGCATCAGACCTTTGTTGAGGAACTGATTATCAAGTACTCGCAACTGGAGCGTGTGCGACGCCTTGAAGAGATTCAGCATCCTCTCATACGAGAAGCGCTCATGCTTATTGGTCAAAAACCCGCGGCTCTGGAGATCACGAGCATGTCTGACATCCCTGCGGGCACCGGCCTAGGGTCTAGCGGCAGCTTCCTCACAGCGCTGCTACAGGCGCTGTATCTACAAAAGAAAATTATTGTGCCAAAGCAGGAATTGGCGGAGCAGGCCTGCCATATAGAGATAGACCGCCTCGGTGAGCCGGTGGGCAAGCAGGACCAGTATATTGCGGCGTTCGGCGGCATCACTTGCTTCGAATTCCGCCCTAACGATAGCGTCGCAGTAACTCCGCTTCAACTCGATCCGGAGACCCTGGCCAACCTCGAAGATAACTTGATTCTCTTCTATAC
>CAXUCT010000047.1:7981-9806 GCA_964249415.1 uncultured Bryobacteraceae bacterium
GGCAACCTAAGAGGTTTTGCGGAGATCATGCACGTGCACTGGGAGCATAAGAAGCAGCGCTCCCCGAGCATCAGTAATGGCGCCATTAACGAATGGTACAACTTAGCGCGTGCGAATGGCGCGTTGGGCGGGAAGTTGATCGGTGCGGGAGGCGGCGGCTTTTTGATGTTCTATACAGAAGAGAAAGCTAAGTTGCGCCATAAAATGCGCGAGATCGGCCTTAGAGAAGTGCGCGTCAGGTTCGATTTCCAGGGAACCATGTTAGTTACACAATCGTAAATGCGATGCTTTCTTGCGTCATCCTCTGCGGAGGACTTGCTACCAGGCTACGTCCCGTAACTGAAAAGATTCCCAAGTCTTTGATACCCATCTGCGGCCAGCCGTTCATTGCACACCAGCTCCGGCTTCTACGGTCACACCACATCAGCCGTGTGGTTTTGTGCGTGGGATACCTAAGCGAATCAATCAAGGATTTTGTGCGGGATGGGTCGGCCTTTGGTATGAGCGTCTCCTATTCGTTCGATGGTGACTCGCTGCTAGGGACAGCGGGTGCAATCCGCCGGGCGCTTCCGCTACTGGAAACCGCCTTTTTTGTCCTCTACGGCGACTCCTATCTGCCTTGCGATTATGAGAGTGTTGGAAAAACCTTCGAGTGTTCAGGTAAAGGCGGCTTGATGACCATCTACCGCAACGAGGACAGCTATGATTCGAGCAACGTAGAGATGGCAGACGGTCTGATCCTCCGCTATGACAAGCGGGAGCGAACACCCTCCATGCGGTACATCGACTACGGACTGGGCGTGTTCAAGAAGTCTGTGTTCGAAGAGTTGCCACCCGGCGAATTTCGAGATTTAGCCGAGCTTTATCAGCGTCTGCTTGCAACAGGGGACCTTGCCTCTTACGAGGTTGGGGATCGCTTTTACGAGATTGGATCTCTAGAAGGTATCCAAGATTTGGAACGGCGCATTGCTGGCGATCGATCCTGATCACTACAGGGGCAGAATGATTGGTATGACTTTTTCCGAGCAATTCCTTACAGAAGTTCAAGAAATCTGCAGTAAGCTCGACACGACGGCTATTGAAAGCCTCGCCTCAACGCTCGCAGCGATACGTAACAGCGGGGGACGCTTATTCATCCTTGGCGTCGGGGGAAGCGCGGCGAATGCTTCCCATGCGGTCAACGACTTCAGAAAGATTGTCGGGCTGGAAACATATGCCCCCACGGACAATGTCTCTGAGTTAACAGCCCGCACTAACGACGAAGGCTGGGCGACCGTTTTTGAGCAGTGGTTGCGGGTAAGCCGTTTGAATAACCGCGACGGCATCTTAGTGCTTTCTGTGGGCGGCGGCAACTTAGAGAAGAATGTTAGTCCAAACTTAGTTGTTGCTGTCCAGTATGCACGATCAGTCGGAGCAAAGATCATGGGTATTGTTGGACGCGATGGAGGGTATACTGCGGCCATGGCCGACAGTTGCGTTGTGATTCCAACCGTCAATACTTCGCATGTGACGCCTCACGCCGAGGCTTTCCAGGCCGTTGTCTGGCATCTCCTGGTATCGCATCCCTTGCTGAAGGCGCAACAGACACGATGGGAAGGAATTTGACGCCGAACCGCGCCGTGTTTCTGGATCGTGATGGCGTCATCAATGAGGCCGTAATCCGCAATGGAAAGCCTTATCCGCCGTCAGGCGTCCGCGAGACGGCCATCGTTCCCAATGCGGCCTTTTCCTTGTCGCGCTTGAAGCAGCTGGGCTTTCTGCTGGTCGTAGTAACGAATCAGCCGGATGTCGAGCATCTGGGGCCGACTCTAGGACGAGTGCTTCT
>CAXUCT010000047.1:9816-11269 GCA_964249415.1 uncultured Bryobacteraceae bacterium
CCGGATGTCGCCCGCCACGTGACTACGCGAGACGCTGTCGACAAAATTCATCAGTTTCTCTCCTCCCAACTGCCTCTGGATGATTTTTTCATTTGTTTTCACGACGACAAAGACAGGTGCGACTGTCGAAAGCCATTGCCGGGCTTGCTACTTAACGCTGCAGCCAAATACGATCTGGATGTTAAAGTAAGTTACTTAGTTGGGGATCGGTGGCGTGACATAGAGGCCGGCGCCGCTGCCGGGTGCCGCACCGTTCTGATTGACTACCACTACGACGAACAAAATGCCGGAACCGATCCTGATGTTAGGGTCTCCTCCTTATCGGAAGCTGTAGACTGGATCATAGAGCAGGAAACGGAAGCAAGTGAGTAGCGTATCCAATTTAAAGATTAAGATCTTTGCAGATGGTGCTCAGCTGGATGAAATTTGCAAGCTCTACCGGCACCCACTCATCTCTGGTTTCACCACCAATCCCACCCTCATGCGGAAGTGCGGAATCACTGACTATGAGAAATTCGCCCGGGAAACCGTTGCCGCCATTTCGGACCGGCCTATCTCGTTCGAAGTGTTTTCGGATGACTTCGCGGAAATGGAGCGGCAGGCTCTCAAGATTGCGAGTTGGGGTCCGAATGTCTTCGCAAAGATCCCGGTGACGAACACGCGCGCGGAAACCGCTGTTCCCTTGATTCGCCGTCTGTCTGAACGAGGCATAAAGCTCAACGTCACGGCACTAATGACCCTTGACCAAGTGCGGGAAGTTGGCGAAGCGATGGAGGCGTGTCCGGCGGGATGTATTTCAGTTTTCGCCGGCCGCATTGCTGATACGGGACGAGACCCGCTTCCTCTCATGCGCGAAGCAGGTGAGTTGCTGGCCCGCTACAAGCACATTGAGCTGATCTGGGCCAGTCCGCGTGAACTTTTGAATGTATTCCAAGCAGATAGTATTGGATGCCATATTATTACCGCTACTAACGAAATCTTGAGTAAGCTAAGTTTGGTAGGTAAGGACTTGAATGCGTATTCTCTAGAAACAGTAAAAATGTTCCGCGATGACGCCGTCAAAGCTGGATTTCAGATTTAGCCCGCCGGTTACGAGTGTCGTAGTTCTCCCGTTTCCCTCAGAGAGCTTTTTCTTCTAATAGGGAATTCTGTACAGCCAAAGATGATCGATCGGTCCGGCCGCAATCGGCACCAGACCGGTGCTAGTCGCCAATGAAGGCTCCTTATCAAAAGCAACAAAGTGGATGCCTAATTCCTTCAATAGTGGGTCAGCGGGATTTATATTCAGACGTGACGCGTAGAATACTGGGCTCTCAAATGAGCTTTTCGTTTCAGGGCTCACCGGACTCGCAAGAAGATAGCCGGCGCGATCAAATGCTTCCAAGCGCATACCTCTACTCAGAAACGACGCGAAATGATGTACATCTGGAAGGTAGCGCAGTCCTGTGTACAC
>CAXUCT010000047.1:11279-15399 GCA_964249415.1 uncultured Bryobacteraceae bacterium
CAAAAATCCCGAAGGGGCAATCTCGCCGGAGAACACGATCCACTTCCCGTTCAAGTACTGCTTATGACCTTGTATGAATTGGAAAAGCTGTGAAGACGTTATTACTCCCAATCCGCGTCCCAGTGGATTCACCGCTCCAAATGCTGCCGCCTGAGAGATAACTAAAACTGCAGCCACCATAAAGCGCTTGCCAGCTAGCATTAGCACGGCCAAGAGCGTCACAAAAGCTGTAGTGAGCAACACTTCCTGCAGTGTGAAAAAGGAAGACAGCGCCTGGTTAGTGAGGAGCAGGAGCACCAAAGCACCTAAGCATAGGCCGCCTGATAAGTAAATCAGGTCCAGTTGATTGATGGCGGTGCCAAGCTTCCGCCATGAGCCCAAGCACACGCATACAATTGCGACGTTAACGAGACCTAAAGCCGGTAAGCTGCGGTTGAAAAAGGCCACTTGCATCCCAAATGGGGTAGCAATGCTCGCCGGTATGGGAAATACCAGCCAAACAAACAAGAATATGAACGACAGCCAGAGTGATGCCAAGAAGAACTTTTTGCCCCTGTTGAACTCAACACTCGACCCCAAAAATAGCGTAATAGGGGCAAGCCATAGGAATCCTGACGCCTCACAGATATTTGCTAAAAGCGGCACATAATGATCTTCGGTTTCGGCCCAATTGAAAAAGTGAGACATAAGGCCCTGCAGTGGCAAGCCTCCCCCATTCGCAATTCGCTTTCCTGGATAGGCAGTAGCACCAAGTTCGGTCACTGCATGATGAAGATCTGCAAAAACCGACACGCCAATAATCGCGATCAGCAATACAGCTCCCGTCATGGCTGCCATTCTCGTTAGCGCCTGTTCACGACGAAAGATCAGTCTTCGGTGTCCAATGCACCAAAACAGGAAAAAAGGCACGGCAACCCAGATAAGTGGCACAAGGTGCGGCGGGTATCCGCACAAGGCGAAGTCAATAGAACAGGTTGCGGCTGCAATGCCACAAGCTATTAGAGCCACTCTGTTTTGCCCTACGGTAAGAAAGGCCCAGAAAACCATGGAGAAGCAGATAAGGCCAACTAACTCGGGGATGCACGACGGCCAAGAGTAATCCCACTGAGTAAACGGAGAAAAGAAGTACCATAAACTGCCGGTAATCGCCCACATAGTAGAACGAGTGAGGAGGAGCAACCAGGTAAATACACCTAAAATAAGAATCACTCCTTTGCTCTGCCAATATAGTGAGTAGCCATAGGTTACTGGAAGCGCAAAAAACGGCCAGAACTGAGGACGGAACAAGGTCGAGATATGGAGAACCGGCACATTCGCGATTAGGGCTACCGAGTCATCACCGATGGGGGCGTGCCCAAAATCGAAAGGCTCTCGCCGCAGTACTTGGTTCATAATCGCCGGTGTCTCAAACAGCCACTCATCTCCTCGGATTATCTTCGGAGAGCCGAGGAGTGGAGCTTCAGGATGACCTAGCCCGAACCCAACGCTATAGTAATCAGCCGACGATCCATTAAGGCCTGCTGCGCCCGCCGTAAAGGCGGTTAGCACGACGAATCCGTAAAACCAGATCGCATACCGGTCAAATTGTATGAACTCTGGAGTGGATAATCTCTGCGCAATGGGCTCCGTCAAACTCGCCCAACCATCTAGAACCGGCTTAACAGCATTGAAAAGCTTGATCAAAGAGTCGGCGGTCAGCAGAACGATTAAAAACAAGCCAAACAACAAGACATTTAGCCCAACCAATGATTTAACTTTGTCGTCGCCGGTCACATCAAGGGGACTGTTAACCAATGTAAAGAGGAATCCGGAATCGTTAGCGGCCGGTGTAGTCGACGCCGTGACTTCTAGGTCCTTTCTCGTCAAACTCTTAATTTGATTGAAAGCAACCACGCTCAAAGCTGGTATTCGCAAAATTGTCCTAAGCGGGTCGACAATCTTGATGTTGCGGATGCGAACGGTCCCTTCCGTTGTCAATGGATCAAAGCGGATTGCATAAATCTCGGCAGACGGAAGATTGAACTCTATCTTTTGAAATGATTCCAGCGATTCACTGGTGACAAGCCGCGTTTGTGAGTCTGCCTCGTTGAACGAACGCCCTACGTTGTAGAAAAGTTGCGCGGAGGACCTCACCGAAGAGGACATCTCTAGTGTCAGCCGCGCGTGAAAGGGCCTGAGCAGGACGTAACTTGTCAGTCCGATACTGCAGATGAAGAAGATCTTTATAAGCTTTATAGCGCGCTTCGCCATGATGCGCTCCGAAAGCGGCAGTTCCCACGCTCGGCTGCGAGCGGGAGTGGTCATAAAGTACCTCTCGAGAAGCGTTCCACTAATCGCGGCGCCATCATCCAAAAAGCAACGAAAAGCAATCCAACAACGGCCATCCACATCCCAATCAGAAACGTCTTCGGTTTGTATACAAAGTCCACGACGTGCGTTCCAGGGCTAAGAAACAGTCCGCGAAACATACTATTTGCTGAAAACCATGTGGTTTCTTTACCATCTACGTACGCTTTCCAGCCGGGATAGGCCGTATCATTTAGGACGAGTAAACCTGGCCGGTCAAGACGGGCCTTTATATGTGTGTGAGCGGCGTTCTCTGACTGAAAGGTAGCCGCATCAAAAGAGTGGTCGCCATTAACATCCAAATCTGCGACTTGGCCACGCTGAGCTGCAGTAAGCTCGTTTCCGTCCAGAACCACTCGCCGAGTTACATCTAGTCTCGGATCGGCAAGACGTCGCAGCACTGCTTCGTTGCCCTTTTCTACATCCGCTCGGTAGTAGATGGTCGCCCTAGGTAGAGCATCATTAAAGCGGTAAATCTTGCACTCCTTGTCGTATACAAGTTGGAATGCGTCATTATGCTGGCGCGGCCCTACCAGGCTTAGGTTGCTCCACACTGCCGGAAAAGTTTTACACGGGCTGCTCTGGCCACAGTCCGTAGAAAACAACAAGTCAACCCACTGGCTACGGAACGGTGTTAGCTCAGCCTCGCCTGACAACCACTTTCGACTACCGAGACCGCTTCTCGGATCAATACGCGCCGAAAAAACCGGGATGATCGTACCGGACGCGGATCGAACCTCTATCTGAAAGCGAGTCCCACGATTCGGCAGTGGTCCAGAGAGAAATGGGTTTATGCCGTATAAGAAATGGAGACTAGTCTGATCGTCCGGCACAAACATCCGATAAGGGAGGCGGGAGAATGGCGCCTGCTCCTGCAGGACGCGCTGAGAAATGCCGTCTACCGTGGCTGTTTGCACACTGACCTGACCGGAGCCCTTCATAGCCGCCATCACCTCGGGTTGAGTGATTAGATCGTCTAACAGGCTGATTGGGTTTCCGACGGGCGACATCGACAGAACGTACTTTACAGATGAGAGCTCAAGTAGGCGGCGGCTAATAGCGTCCTCAAACTGATAAGTCCCAGCACCGATGAACCGGTCGTTTAACTCCATGGATCCGGGATAGATGTAATCTCTTGGAGAAACAAATGCGCGGGCGAAGCCGAGATACTTAACAGGATAGAGCGCGTCTAAATTCCGAATGTCATAAAGGCCGAAGGCTGACGCCCAAGCAGGCATTAAGATAGAGTCGCGAGCAAAGATTCGGGATCCGTCTTTCGTCCAGCTACCTAACTTTGTGATAAATGGCGCACCCCTGTAAGGGTTGTCTGATCTTGTGGGTAGCTGCCGCGTGAACACATAATAACTCGGAATAACGAAGTTCATTGCCTGCTCTAAGATCAGGATTGTGGCTAAGGCTCGTACTAATGATTCCGTCCGCTTCGGGATCTTGAGACCATCGCCGCGCTCCTGGAGCAGAAGTAGACCGGCGCAGCAAACCAGCACAATAGCTGCAACCGGAATACAGATGGCCCAGGTGACAATCGGAAGCTGAACTAGTTGCGAGCTAAGTTCCGTTTGTAGAATATCTTTGCCCCAGAATAGTGCGACCGGTATAAGGCAAGTTGCAATGAGAGCACATGCTGTAAACTTTGCCTTCGAAATCTCACCCCTAATCAATCTCTCTAAGCTAATGGCGGCTAGAGATGCTACCGCAAGTGCGTCAACTGCCTCGTCGTATTTCGGGAACTGGATTAAATGAAGCAGAGGCAGCT
>CAXUCT010000047.1:15409-15870 GCA_964249415.1 uncultured Bryobacteraceae bacterium
CGTTTCAAGATCACGAGCACCACCGTACACAGGAAAAAAAGTGTTAGCGAGTTTAAGTCTCGCGAAGTGTTTTGCTCCCGCCGTGAGACCAGGGAGCACCCCGCGAGGAGGCCCAGAAAAATTCCGGCGATCCCAAAATAACCCCTTACACCGTTGAAAGCAGGAGCAATCGTACCCAGCGATATGGGCCCGAAAAGCATTGGCGCCATGTACGTAACGATTGAAGGCCCAACAACGTCCCGACGGAGTCCGGCGATAAAGCCGCCTTGGTTTTCCGCATGATGGAAATCAATTGCCATCCCCATGAACTCCCTAAACGGCAGTATCAAGAAAGAGGAGAAGCAGATGGCAAGACACGAAGCTACGGCAACGGAGACTAGAAATCGCCGCTTTCCAGTAAGAAGATTCTCCGAAGAGAAGAATCGGAATGTAAGGTAGATGTAAGTGAAGAGAAAGGTGAC
>CAXUCT010000048.1:0-15838 GCA_964249415.1 uncultured Bryobacteraceae bacterium
GCGCTGGAAGGCACGGAGACGATTTCGATTGTGCCGAGTATTGCAGGAGGCGCAGCTGTGGCCGAGCCAGTGGCAGAGGCGACGCTCACGAACGACGAGATTGCGCGCTATAGCCGGCATCTGATTCTGCCCGAAGTTGGCGTGGAAGGCCAACTGAAGCTGAAGCGAGCCAAGGTGCTGATGGTGGGGGCAGGTGGTCTGGGCGCTCCTTTAGGTCTGTATCTGGCGGCGGCGGGAGTGGGACGGATCGGGCTGGTTGACTTCGATGTGGTGGACGAATCGAACCTGCAGCGCCAGGTGATTCATGGGACGCACGATGTAGGGCGTAAGAAGATCGACTCGGCAGCGGACCGGATGCGTGAAATCAATCCGAATGTTCGGGTGGATAAGTTCGACACGGGCCTGACGAGCGAAAACGCGCTGGAGATTTTGAAGGGTTACGACATTGTCGTGGATGGCACAGACAATTTTCCGACGCGCTACCTGGTGAACGACGCCTGCGTGCTGTTGAAGAAGCCGAACGTGTACGGCTCTATCTTCCGGTTTGAAGGGCAGGCGACAGTGTTCGCGTATGAGGACGGGCCGTGCTACCGCTGCCTGTATCCGGAGCCGCCGCCGCCGGGATTGGTGCCGAGCTGCGCTGAAGGCGGCGTGCTGGGAATCCTACCCGGACTGATTGGCGTGGTGCAGGCGACTGAAGCGGTGAAGATCATTCTGGGCATCGGCGCGACGCTGAAAAGCCGCTTGCTGCTGTATGATGCTCTCGACATGCGGTTTCGGGAGCTGAAGTTGCGGCGCGACCGCAACTGCCCGGTATGCGGAGACCATCCCGCTATTACGAAGCTAATTGATTATCAAGAGTTCTGCGGAGTGAAGCCTATGTCTACTCAACCGGCGGCCGCCGAAGGCGTGATTGAACCCACGGAAGTAAAGGGGAAGCTGGATCGCGGCGACGATTTTGTTCTGATCGACGTGCGCGAGCCGCACGAATATCAGATTGCGCGGATCGCCGGCGCAAAACTGATTCCCCTGGGTGAGTTGCCGAAGCATTTAAGCGAGCTGAACCCGGACGCCGAGATTGTGGCCCATTGCAAGAGTGGCGGACGCAGCCAGAAGGCCGTGGACCTGTTGAAGCAGAACGGTTTTAAGAACGTGCGCAACATGACCGGCGGCATTACGGCTTGGAGCGATAAGGTTGATCCCACGGTACCGAAGTATTAACGAAAGGCATAGGTTCCGTACGAACGGCCTTTACGCATCTGTCGGGATAATCTCCCCAATCTGAAGGTCGCGAAGCAGGGGTTCGAGCGTCGCCCGATCGCCCACCACAATCCAGATCATCTGGAGCGGATCCAGCAGGCTTTTGGCACACGATTCAAGTTCCGGAACAGTAAGCGCGGAAACTCGCGTTACGTATCCGTCATAGAAGTCGAGCGGCAATCCAAGTTGCAAAAGATCACTGAACAGATTACCTACCGAGTTCATAGTCTCGTGCGCGCCTGGCAGTTCCAGGATCTGCTGCTGCTTAACTTTGTCGAGTTCCTCTTCACGGATCGGCTTCACGCCGGCCATTCCCGACAGCTCCTTCAGTATTTCCGTAATCGAATCCGCGGTCTTGTCTCCTTGCACCGACGCATACGCGAGGAATGGCCGCTGTGCACGGGCACCGTACAACACCGACGCAGCACCGTAGGACCAGTGCTTCTCCTCGCGCAGATTCATGTTCAGCCGCGCCCCGAAGGTACCGCCGAAGATGTTGTTCATCGTTTCGACTGCCACTTCGTTATGAGCATCGGGCGGAGGCGCCAGCGTACCGGCAATCACAACGGAATGCTGGGCGCCCGGTTTGTCGACCAGATAGATAGCCGGCTTGGACGGCCTGGGCACAGTATTGATGTTCTTCAGGGGCACGTCGCCCGGTTTCCACGAACCAAAGAATTTCTCGAGCTTCGGCTTAATCTCCTCGCGCGTTGTGTCCCCGACTACAATCAGCGTCGAGTTGTTCGGCTTAAACCAAGCATCGTGAAACCGCGCCATGTCTTCACGCGTGAGTTTCCCCACGCTTTCCTCGGTGCCTGAGCCGGTTAGCGGAACACCATAGGCGTGCCCGGGCCCGAAGAGCAGTGGGGGCAGGACGCGCAGTGCCATTTGCTGCGGCGTGACTCTCTCGTTCGCGATGCCTGCCAGTTGCAACTTCTGTTGGCGGTCGAAGTCGGCGGCCGGGAAGATCGGATGCAAAATCACATCCGCAAAAAGATCCAACGCGTCGTCCAGATTGTCTTTGAGCGCGGATAAATACGCTGTCGACATATCCAGATTGGCGCCCGTGCTGAGCTGGGCGCCCAGCATCTGTACTTCGTCGCTGATTTCAAGCGTACTACGGCGCGAAGTGCCGCCGCTAAGCAGGGAGGACGCCAGGCGAGCCGCGCCGGGAAGAGTGAATTGATCGGCTGCATACCCGGCGTTGATATCCAGCCAGAAGTTCACAACCGGGATCTCATGCCGTTCGGCGACCAGAATCTTCAAGCCGTTCGAGAGCCGGTCTTCGTGTATCTCCGGAAGCTTCAGATCGTGTGCGGGCCCAAGCTCTGGCAACTGGCTGCGGTCATCGGCGGACGATGCAGGCTGCGTCGTGTTGAGGAAAGGAACTACTTCAAGCGCATAAACTCCGTCCGACAACCAAGCGCGAGCGGTGTCGCGAAGATCGGCCGGAGTGGCCGCGGCCAAGTTTCGCAGCCTGGTCTGATACGCCCGCGGATCGCCGCCATAGGTCTGGCTGGAAGCGAGAATGTCTGATTTGCCGCCGAAGCCCCCAATGCGTTCAGCGCCCCTGATAAAGCCCGCGTAGGACTGAGTTTTGACGCGCTCCAACTCGCGTTCGGTCGGGCCGTCATTGAGAAAACGGGCGAGCTCTTCGTCCGCGGCCTTCTCCACTTTTTGAAGGTCTTCCCCCTGCCGCGCCGTGGCGGCAACGACGAATTGGCCGCCAATCTCGCGTTCGTCTAGATAAGCGCTGACTTGAGTGGCGATTTGATCGTCATAGACCAGCCGCTTGTAAAGCCGCGAATTCTTTCCTGAAGAGAGGACTCCGGCGGCGAAGCGAAGATAATCTGCCGCTGCATTTCCATAGCCCGGCGTGTTCCACATCTTGTAAATGCGAGACTGCGGTACACGATCTTGCACCACCTCGCGATGCTCGCCCGTCATCTTCGCGATCCAGGTGCGCTGATGGGCAACAGGCGGACCTGAAGCAATGCCGCCAAAATAGCGGCGGACTTTCTCTTGCGCCTCCGGTGCGGTGATGTCGCCGGCCAGCACCAGCACCGCGTTCGAAGGCGTGTAGTATGTTTTGAACCAATCGCGCACATCCTCCAAAGAGGCGGAATCCAGATCTTCCATGGAGCCGATGACGGTGTGCGCGTAGGGGTGCCCGGCAGGGTAGGTGGATTTAACCACTAGGTCTTCGACAATGGCGTAGGGCTGGTTATCGCCCTGGCGTTTCTCATTCTGAACAACACCGCGCTGCAGGTCGAGCACTTCCTGACTAATCGTTTGATAAAAATAACCCATGCGGTCGGATTCGCAGAACAGCGCGTAATCCAGCGCGGAGGTAGGAACGTTTTCGAAATAGTTGGTGCGGTCTTCGCTGGTGGTGCCATTAAGATCGGTGGCGCCGATCCGTTCCATAGCTTCGATGTAGCTGCCCTGAATGTGCTCGCTGCCGCCAAACATGAGGTGCTCAAACAGGTGAGCAAAACCGGTCTTCCCGGGCTTTTCATTCTTCGAGCCAACGTGATACCAGATGTTCACGGCCACAATGGGCGTCTTGTGATCCTCATGAACAATGACGGTCAGGCCATTATCGAGAGTGAACTGTTCGCACGAAATTTCAGGAGTTGAAAAGCGCATTCAGGCGTGAAACCGCCACGATAGCAGATGACGCTACCATGGGCGATGTAGGTGCGTTGGCCCGCTCAGTTGGGTTTCAAACGGCGCTGCTACCTTCTAATCAAATAAGGTACGTTCGAATCGTGGATGCGCGCTTGACAGCACTTGCTGCAGATCGCCTTTGAGTACAGCCGCCGCCATGGATCTGGCTTCTGCCGCAGGAAGCGGGCAGTAATGGGAATGCGACCGGCGTGGGAAGTAGCTTTACGCGGCGCGGCGTGAGTGTAGTCTTTGGTCGAGTAGCGCGAAGAAGCTGGCTTCGTCTTCCAATTCCACGTCGATCTCCAGCCAGGCAAGTCTCAGGGGGGCCACGAAGTTTTCGAGCTTGGCCGGAATGTTCATGCGGTCCTTCTCGGTGGTGACCAAAAGATCGGCCCCGTGCGCGCGTGCCTGATGCGCCAGGCGCCGTAGTTCAACAGGCTGATAGGTGTGGTGATCTTCGAAGGCCCAGCGGAAGACTACCTCCAGGCCTAACGATTCCAGCGTGCGCCAGAAGTTCTGAGGGTTCCCCAGTCCACAAAATGCCGCCACCCGGCCCATCGGCAGGTCGCCCATCGACTCACCCGTCGCCCAATCACGCCAGCGACGGGCCGTCAGGCGGGTGCGAAACACCGGAGCGTTCGGATTGTAGTTAAATAACTGTTTCTTTATGGCGTCGTACCGGTCGTCCGATTCAGCCCGGGTAACAACCAGCACGTCGGCGCGACGCAGAGCACTCAATGGTTCACGTAGGCGGCCTAGTGGGACGACCTCGCCTTGACCAATGGGGTCCAGGCCGTCAATCACGACAATATCTACATCCCGTTTGAGCCGGGCATGTTGAAAGCCGTCGTCCAGCAGAAGAACGTCGGTTTGAGGGAACTCTCGAAGCAGTACTTGGGCAGCGTCGTACCTGTTCGCTCCAATGCCGACGGGCGCGACTGCCGCCCGCAGCAAGACCTGCGCTTCGTCTCCCGTGAACGCCGCGGCCACTTTCACGCCCGGCGCAAAAACGAGATTTCGCGCCGGTGAACGGCGGCGGTATCCGCGAGTAAGAATGGCGGGCGCATAACCGCGGTCGTGCAGTCGCTTCGCGAGATAGGCCGTTAAGGGGGTCTTTCCTGATCCCCCTATCGTGATTCCACCAATGCTGATGACGGGCACAGGAAG
Organism: uncultured Bryobacteraceae bacterium; assembly: GCA_964249415.1. Lineage (GTDB taxonomy): Bacteria > Acidobacteriota > Terriglobia > Bryobacterales > Bryobacteraceae > Bog-105. The sequence continues at coordinate 5,098 of CAXUCT010000048.1, forward strand.
CGGAGCCGCTAAAGCGGCGTGCTCTTCGCTGCGGCGACGTTTCAGCACGCCACCTTTGCGCCACAGCCATGCCAGTCCGCTCAATACCGCTCGGGAAAAAAGGTTGTGCGGTGGTGTGGAGTTGCCGGCATAGTACAGCGGCCGAAGTTCTTGTTCGATGCGCTCGGAAACGCCTTGGTGACGGTTCACTAGACCCCGGCCATTTTGCCCAATTGCCGTTGCACGCGGACCATCCATCAACAGATTGCGAACGGCCTCAGTCAACTCGCTTGCATTCCCGATCTGGATGGCCGCATCGGCTGCCAGGAAATCGCTAGTGATGGTCTCAAAGTTGTGCATATGCGGTCCGACGACGACAGGAACTCCCGCGGCTGCGGGCTCTATGATGTTGTGGCCGCCTCGTGGCGCGATGGAGCCACCCACGAACACGACATCCGCCAGCGTATAAGCGCGCGAGAGATCGCCGATGGTGTCGAGCAGCAGCACGCCCGGAAGAGGGAGATCGAGTGCTGTATCGCCATGCATTTCGGTCTGGCGAACGAAGGGTATGGCAGCGCGTTCCAGTTTCTGAGCGACCGTGTCGAAGCGGGCACGCTGCCGCGGCGCGAGAATGAGCAGCAGACGGGAAAACTCTTTCGCGAGTGCCACGAAGGCTTCAATGGCTATATCATCTTCATCCACGGCATGGCGCGCGATGCTGCCGCGTTCATTCGGCCCCGCCGTGCTTGCGCAAATCCAGACTTGGTCCGCGCCAAAAGTCTGGATGTCCGTGGCGCCCCGCGCGATGACAGCGTCGTACTTCAGATTTGCTTCCGTTTTCAGCCGGTGCGCGGGTACGCCGAGCTGAAGATAGCGGTCGTAATCCGTCGCGCTCTGCGCCAGCACGAGCTCGGGCAACTGAAGAATGGGCGCGAAGAACCTCTTCCAAGCGTGATAGCGCGGCCAGGCCCGATCGGAGATCCGGCCATTCACAATCGCGAGTGTTGCGCCGGCCCGTTTCACCTCTGCATAGAGATTCGGCCAGATCTCCGTTTCGAGAATGATCACCAGAGCGGGGCGCACGGCTCGCAAGGCTCTGCGGACGCATGACACATAGTCGAGAGGCAAATAAAAGATGCCGCTGACAAGCGGCGCCACCTCCCGTTGGGCAGTCTTTCGCCCGGCGATGGTGGAGGTGGAGAGATAAATCGGCGCGCCTGGCATGTTGCGCCGCAAGGCTTCGATAAGCGGCACCGCAGAGGCAACCTCGCCCACTGAAACGGCGTGCAACCAAATGGCGCCGCTATTCGTCCGAGTGAAAAACCGGGGGAGGAAGCCGAGGCGTTCGCCGAAGCGGGGCCAGTAACCGCGATGGCTCAGCAGCCGCGCCGCGAAATAGATGAAGATAAGAGGAAGCGTTACAAGCTGAATGAGGCGATAGAGGAGAAGAGTGCGGTTGATGCCAGGAACTCGGGTCGTGATTTTGAGTATATCGTTGATTTCGTCCCTGACGGCGTTGGCCCCCGCCGGTGAGCAGCCCTTCCGGGCGGGGTCTGCGGCCGGTTACGCTCATCAGGCTTCGCAGAAGATCACGGTGGGCGCGGAGGCGTTCAACAGCGAAGAGCTAACGGCGCAAGCCTTCGGCAAGAAAACCGATTTGCTCCGCTATGGCGTGCTACCCCTTCTAGTCGTAATTGAGAATAAGCGGCCCATGGCGCTAGATCTTCGTGATCTCGAAGTGAGTCTGGTAGCCGCGGACGGCCGCCATGCGCAACCTGTCAACCCGGAGGATATACCGCTTCTCTCGGCGCATACGAAAACTCCCACAGTGACGCCGTATCCGCCGATCCCTCACCCGAAGAGAAAGAACCCGTTGAACGTGCCCGAAATTGCTATGCGCGCGTTTTCGGCCAAGCTGGTTCCGCCTGGAGATTCAGCCAGCGGATTCTTTTATTTCGAAGCGGCCCCCGAACCGGGAGACAAGCTTTATTTGAGCGGCTTGCGCGATGCCCGAACACAGGAAGAGATTATTTACTTCGAGTTTCCGCTGGATAAGTGAGACGCCGCCCAGGTGAAGAGGAATCACAGCTTTGGGGTTGATTGATCACCGTCTAATTCCAATAATTCCGGTCCAGATTGCGGCATTGCACCGCTTCGGCAAGATGCTTTGCAGTCACACTCTCCGAGTGTCCGAGATCGGCAATGGTGCGTGCCACGCGCAAGAGGCGGTCATGCACCCGTGCCGAAAGATTCATCCGCCGGACCGCCATCTCTAGGGTTTTCTCTCCGCTCTCATCAAGAGCGCACAGCGTGCGGAGCTGAGATGGTGGAATCTGAGAATTATAGAAGCCGCGGTTGCGCTGTACCTCGCGTGCTTCTTCCACGCGCTCGCGTATTTGCGCCGAGGATTCGCCGTCGCCTCTAGTCCGCAGCTCTTTGTATGGCACCGCGGGCACTTCGATATGCATATCGATGCGGTCGAGCAGCGGACCGCTGATCTTGGCGAGATATCTCTGGATGATGCCGGGTGTGCAGCGGCACTCGCGCGCGTTATCTCCGTAGAAACCGCACGGGCACGGATTCATCGCCGCCACTAACATCAGGCGCGCCGGAAACGTAAGCGTGCCGTTACTGCGCGCCAACGTGACCGAACCTTCTTCCAACGGCTGGCGTAGCTGCTCCAGCACGCCGCGAGGAAACTCCGGTAGTTCGTCCAGGAAAAGAACACCTTGATGAGCCAGGCTCACTTCGCCTGGGCGAGCGCTGCCGCTGCCGCCGCCAATCAATCCGGCATCGGAGATAGTATGGTGCGGCGATCGAAACGGCCGGCTACGGAGAATACCGATTGCGGCAGGTAGCACGCCCGCCACGCCGTGAATCTGAGTCGCTTCCAGCGCCTCGCGGAATGTCAGTTTGGGCAGAATGCCGGCAAATCTCTTGGCGAGCATTGTCTTGCCCGAGCCGGGTGGGCCAATCATCAGTACGTTGTGATTCCCCGCCGCCGCTACCTCGAGCGCCCGTTTAGCCATGGTCTGCCCGCGGACGTCGCTGAAGTCGGGGAGCTCCTGTCCGCTCACCTGCACATCGGGCAACGCGGCCGCGGTGGGCGCAAATCCCGCCGGTTCATTCAGGAATTGGACCACTTCCGCCAGATGCTTCAGCCCGAACACGCTGATGCCTTCTGCCACCGCCGCTTCCGCTGCATTGTCTACAGGCACCAGAAGATTACGAATGCCCTTTCGTGCGGCGCATACTGCAATGGATAGGGCGCCGCGGATGGGACGCAAACTGCCGTCGAGAGATAGCTCGCCCACCAGCATGTAATCGTCAGCCGCGGTGACCGCTCCCATGGCGCCGAGAATGGCCGTCGCCATCGGCAGATCGAACCCCGCGCCTTCCTTGCGCACGTTCGCCGGAGCCAGATTGATGGTGACCGATTTGCTCGGATAGCCGAAGCCTGAATTTAGCAGTGCGGACTTGATGCGCTCGCGGCTCTCTTTTACCGCAGCATCCGGCATTCCTACCGTCACGAAGTCGCGGCTCGTCCCCGACGGATACATATCGACTTCCACGTCGACTACGTGTGCATCGATGCCTTGAATAGCCGCACTGCGCGTTCGGAATAGCGCCACGTGAACCTAGTCGCGGCTACTAAGGATCCTCTCAGCGGAAAATGGCGTGCTGTGCTTGATAAATCCCGTAGCTGCTGAATGTAGAGCTTTCGTTGAAATGGGGGCAACCATGTCGAGTAGGTGACAGGCGGCAGGCCGGAGAACGATAAGCAGTGCTGCGGCGAGAATGCAACGAAATACCGGGGATGGATGGCGGGCATTAGGAAACTCCAGATCATCCGGCAATCTTCCGGGACCGGGCTGGATGCTTCCGCAGGCTTATAGGCATCGGGGGGAGTTTCGATACGTGGGTCATTCATGTAGCCTGTTGTGTCCACCTGTACCGGCCCATCCAGTTCAAAGCCAGCCTGCAATTCTGTTCGCGGCACTCCGGCGTTTAGAACTTCTCGAACGGCGGCTATCTGCGCGCGTTCCATGGCGAAAAAGTCGTGTGTGGACGCAATGGCATAGCCGAAAAACAGAGTGAGAATTACGAAGCAAAAAACGGGCGTCTTTTCTCTGACTCGTTCTTGATAGAAGCGCAACAACACGATCAGGAGCAGAGCGAAGACGGGAATGATGTAGCGGTCGTAAGCGATGGCGAAAACCGCTCGCGGCGCCAGCAATATGAAATAGCAAATAGCAAACGGAAGGAACAGGGAAAAGACCGTTTTCCATGAGAGCGCGCGCGTAACGGCTTCGGATGGTGGCGGGTGGGACAGGCGGCAAGAAAATACCGCGGCCGTGGCGGCGCAAAGGGAAACGGCTAAGAGGGAGGTAAGTGCGAGCCGTATCCACAGCCCCAAAACAACGGGTTTATCTCCCATAGTATGCCCGTGGCCATCGCCGTGAACGCCCCAGGGCGTCACAATGTTGATCATGAACGGCGCGAGTCCATTTCCGCCGTAGATCACAGCGGCTGTAATTAGTAGAACTGAGCAGGCAAGCAGGAGCAGCAGTATCCTCCTTGATACACGGCGCAAGGCGGTGAGATAAGCCACTAAAACTGGTAAACAGAAAAAGAAAACCGTAAGGACTATATCTCGATACTGCTCAAGGGCTTTTCGTAGGAGCCAGCGCTCGAACCGGGCTTTCACGAGCTTTTCAGGTACTGAATAAGGCTGGTGAGCAAACCAGTAGGTGCAGCCAAAAACGGCGCACAAAGCAAGAATCCAAAGCACCCCGGCCGCGGGTAGGACGCCGCGTTTTTTCCTCAACAGCCACGCCGCGGACGGAACCATCACCAAAGGAGCCAGCCAGGCAATCTGGCGGCAGGTGCCTCCGATGACACCGGCGACCGTCGCGACAGCAAGGCACGAGATGGCGCTTGTGCTAGTCTCCGCGTCGAGCGCTCTTACACAGCAGTAGAGACAGAACAGTATGGAAAGAAGCCCGGGCACATCTGTCATGTAACTGGCGGCTAACGGCACGAACACAGGAGAAAGAACCACGGTGCAGGTGGCCAGAAGGGCGTTTCCCCAGTTCAGGCCACAGCGCACGGACAGCGAGAACATTAGAAATGCGCAAGCCATCGCTAGCGGCAAGGTAGACATCCGCACGGCAAGCATGGAATAGCCGAAGAGTTTAATGAATAGAGCGCCCCATAGGATCTGCCATCCCAGCATGGCAGTTGCCCAACCGTTATAAATCACATGACCGGTACGAACAAGATCAAGAGCTGTTCGGGTGTAAGACCAGTCATCGATCACGCCCATTTCGGCTACCGGGTAAGCGGCCAAGACCCCTAATGCAATCAGCAAAGCCGAAAGCAGCCCACCCAATACTATGGAGCGGCGCACTTGCTAAGTCTGGCGGCGCCGAAAAGTACCGCCGCCAACCAGCCCAAGATCCAGGATCACTGCAATAAACAGAAACACGAGCGATTGCGTTCCGAGTGCGCCGGCGTGCGTCTTCTGCAGATACGTGTAAACAATGAAGGTGAGCGGCAGGAACAGGAAACCCAACACCGGCACGATGACGTTGTTGTAAACGCCTGCAAAGAAGCTGGAGAACAGCCAAAGCAGGACGATAGCGATCCGCGGAAAGGATAAGGCGAGTATTGCTAGTAAACAAGGCATATTGTCTTCATTCTGACTGTAAGCACGGTGGCTATAGTACTCTCATTGCCAGTATTGCCACTGACCCGTTGCGATGACATAGCCGCTCAAGATACCGTTCGTTACCGCGTGCATTAGAATGCAATCCGCCAACGATTTAGACCGGATCATCCAAAGGTTATAAACGATGCCGGTGAGAAGGCCCACGTCCCAATACGGACCATGTTCAGACGCGAACAAGATGGCTGTCGCCCAGAACGCAAAGGGAGCATAGGTTCCCAGGGGAACCTTTTGAAAGTTGGTGTTAATCAGCCAGCGCATCAGCCAAGCGCGCCAGAACAACTCTTCCACAATCGGCACAATCAACACCGCGCGTACCGTTCGCCAGCCGAGTATCCAGGGATCGTGAAGTCCGGCGGGCGCAAGCGATGAATGCAAATGTCCGACGACTCCGTTGGAAAAAAGCGGATGCTGCCGATAGCCCGGAATCAGCACGTCTGGCGCGATCCATAGGAGGAATACGGCGATGCCGATTCCAGTGCTCGCAAGCCAGTAACGCGGCACCATTGAAATCTCGCGTGGCCAGCACAGCAGGCAGATGCCGCCGAGAATGGCAATGCGCAGTGGGGCTTCCCAATGCGGATCGATCGGTAGTCGCGGGAACAACGTCATGCATACCAGGAACGAGGCGAATGGCGCTACGTACCTCGCCGAGGGATTCTTATCGAGCAGGCCCTCGATAGCCGAATGAGGCGAAACTCGACTCTCAACCAATCTGGTTCACGAAAGTGCGAATCCTGCTCTGCTGATCTGGCAATGCGTTTTTCATCGCTTTCTGGGCTTCATCCCGGGCGCCTTGCCGGTCGCCCTGCTTGAGCAGAGCCATCGCAAGATGAAAATGAAACGTCGGATTCTGTGGATTCTCCTGCACCACTTGGCGGAAAATCTGCAGCGCTTCGGAATTTAAATTCTTCTGGTAGTAAACGTACCCCAGGGTATCTGAAATAGCAGGGCTGTTGGGTGCTCTTTGCTTGGCGTGTTCGGCGAAGCTCATTGCTTGGTCCAGGTTCGTTCCGTTTTCGGCGTTCAGGAAAGCGAGATTGTTCAGCGCCTGGAAGTTATCAGGATCGATGCCGAGCACCTTGTTGTACGCATCGGAAGCCTCCTTCTTCTTTCCCAACGCTTCCAGCAGGAAGGCCTGATTCAGGGCCGCCTCAGCGTTGCGCGGGTCCGCGTGGGAGGCTTGCTCGAAGGAACCGAGCGCGGCATCATACTGTCCGAGCTGGCGTTGCAGAACACCTAAACGCAGCCAAACCTCGGCAGAATTCGCAGTTGTCTTGAGAATCTCTTTGTAGTTGTCGGCGGACTGTTGCAGCAGCGACTTGCTTTGCGCTGCATCCGTTCTGGCGAGTTGCGCCGCGGCGATCGATTGAAAGCCAGCCAACTGATACCGGAACGCCAGAACCTTGGGATTTTTTTGAACCATGTCCTGCACGGCTGCCACCGCCTCCGCGCTTTTTCCTTGGGCCAATTTGACCGTCTGCACTCCCAAAAATCCACGAGCGTCGGGCGGGTTCGACTTCCATACGCGATCAAAGTCCGCGGCCGCCTTGTCGTACTGCTTTTGGACCAAATACAGGTTCGCCAGTTGCACCCATGCGTCGTTCATGTGGGGGTACTCTTGCACTAGCGCTTCCAAATCCGGCTGAGCATCCCCGATCTGCTTCTCCGCGATCATGGCCCGATCTTTTACCAGGCGCGCGTCCGGGTTCTTCGGCTGGGACTGCAACACCACGTTGGCTTGTTCGGTGGCCTTATCGTGTTGTCCACGATCTTCATAAATGCGCGCGGCAATCAGCCGCGCTGGAATCAGCACTGCAGGCCTGGGCGGATTGTGCTTCGTTTCCCCCTGCATGGCTTGTTGCGATTCACTCAAGGCCTTGTCCATGTCGTTGGTGCCGAAATAGGCGCGTGCAAGCTCCATGTGGAGCGCCGCATCGTCCGGGTTCTTCTGCACCAAAGCTTTCAAATCCGATACAGATTGTGATCCATTGCCGCTGTTGGTGTTCTGCAGTAGCAGCGCACCGTACATTTCGCTGAGGGAAGTGTTCTTCGGATCTTTTTCCACTAAGCTCTTTGAAAGCTGCAGCGCATCCTTCTGCCGCCCCGTTGCTTCGTACACGTTTACAATTCGTTGCTGGTATTGGGCGGCGTTCTTTCCGTTGTCTTTCACGCCGGCCTGATACTCCGCCAATGCCTGGTCAAGTTTCCTGTTCCGGAAATAATAATCGCCTACGATCTCGTGGCCGTCAGGGAATGCAGTCTTATCATTCAGCACGCGCTTTACGACGCCCTCGCCTTCATCAAAGCGATTACTGGCCGCGAGGTAATTGGCCAAATTTTGAACCGCGACGGGGTTGGTAGGATCCTTCCCCAAACGCTCACGCAGCACGGCTTCAGCTTTTGCACGATCGTTCCCGCGCGAGTACATCAGGAAAAGGAAGTCGTAGCCGGCCCCCCACTTCGGATCGTGATTGAGTGTGTCGCGTACGAGCGATTCCGCTTCTTGCGGCCGTTGTGCGCTCACCAGCGCTTCCCCATACCAAGTCACCAGGTCGCGAGCATATGGCTTGATTTGATTGGCTTTGGAGAACGTCTCTATGGCTTTGTCTCTATTCCCATCTACCAGATACAGCAGACTCTGCAGCTTTAAGCCGTCAAAAGAGTTTGGTTGCTGCTGCAAAATCTTGGCATCCAGGTCCCGAACCTCGGGCAGCAGAGACTTAAATCTTATGGGGTTAGTGCTATAGGCAGTGAGGTAGATTTGGCCCAACCTGCTTTCCGCGTCCACATTCGTGGGCTTCAGATCCACAGCGCGCCGTAGAAACTTCGCGGCGTCCATATAACTGCCCTGGTCCATCAGATTCAGACCTTCGCGGTAGTACGCCTCCGCGTTGGTCTTGTCTTTCCCAATCGCCTTCTGATACAGGATGGAGGCTTCGGTGTACTTTTTCTTCTCGTGGTAGCGGTTGCCTGCCGCGATCAGTTTTTCAGGACTCTGGGTGCAAGCCGTCGACAACAGGAGTGCGCAGATGGGCGCTACCGCAATAAGATACTTCATACTTTGAATGCTTACTTGAATTCTATGGGAAACGGAAGACGGTGACAATCTAGCTCCGGCACTAAGTTATGGATCGGACGTCTTAGCCCGGTTCCTTAGGTAATAAGCAGCCGCACGGCTGGCGCATCCTGCTTGCTCACATGCTTCGTGTTTGGTCCCGAAGTCTTTTCTCCCGATTATTGGGTTCGGCATGCCATTATAATCCCAATTAGTGCCATATCTTAGGCTTTATTCAGCAGCGTTGGTCCTTACGCTTGCGTTCTGCGTGGCGGGTGCCGGCTTACAAACGAGAACACCGGCGCCCCACCGAGCGGCCAAGCCTAGCGCGCCCACTCTTCCTGCCGTACCGCTCCCGGAGGAAGCTGGTTTATACGCGGTCATCTACACGTCCATGGGCAACATTGTGTGCCGGTTATTCGACAATGAAGCCCCCCAAACGGTGGCAAATTTTCGCGGCTTAGCCACCGGTACAAAAGCCTGGACTGACCCTGAAACGGGCAAACTGAAACATACCCCCCTGTACTCCGGAACCACTTTCCACCGCGTCATCCCTGATTTCATGATCCAGGGCGGCGATCCAATCGGAACCGGAACAGGTAGTCCGGGCTACAAGTTCGACGACGAAATTGCCCCCAATCGGACCTTCGATCATCCCGGGATTCTGGCAATGGCGAACTCCGGCCCGAATACAAACGGTTCCCAGTTTTTCATCACGGTGGCTCCCGCCGAACACTTGAACGGACATTACTCTGTGTTTGGCGAGGTGGTCTCAGGCCAGGATGTGGCGGACGCTATCTCCAAGGTCCCTCGCGATGAAAATGACAAGCCCAATACACCGGTCAAAATCACTGCCATTGCGATTCGCAGTGTGAAAGCTGCTGCCGCGCAACCAAGTTCCGCAAAGTAATTCGGCGTTAGGCGGGCTTGGGCTCGTGTTTTCGTGGGGCCATGCGTAGTTTGCGAGACCTTCGTTCGAACCGAGTTCGATCCCGGGGCGTTGGTGTAGGGCTGTCCGGGTACTTCCCAGCGACCTCGCGTGTGGCATCAAAATATCCCAAAGGCATCTGGGCGTGGCGGCACCGCGATGGGGAGCCTGGTAGGGCCACTCGAACATTGCGAATGCTTGGTGCAATCGAAAGAAGTCGCCCGCTTCGAGCATGCGGACGTTAGCGCCAGCATTCGCGAGCACTTGGGAGGCGACACCGCTGGCGCCGGAGCTGGGGTTCGGTGTTTGAGTGTACTGTCCCGGTTTTCCTGTCCTTCCGCCTTACGGTCTTCGCGAGTTTGGATGGCTTCAAGAGCAAACGGCCGATGCCGGTCAGAGGATTTCAATAAGCTGATCACCGCTCTCTAGCCGTTCAACGACTCGAGGCCATATTCGCCGAAACACGTCAAGCAGATAGGCTCGACGACAATTGCCGACTCGTACCCAAATCAGTCTGGTTGTTGGGTTTTGTAACAGCATGCCCGCGAAGTCCTCATCCTTCGAAATGACAATCAGATCATGTTGGGATGCGTATCTCCACACTTCCGCATCACAGGAGTGACGAAGCTCACATCAGCCACATGCACCGCCTTTGCTTTGAGCTCACCTTCAAGGAGGCGAGCTAACGCAGGCGGAAGCTGTTTATCGACAAGGAAATTCACGCCGATCGCAGGACCGGGTGATCTGTCTGGCGGGCGGCATACTGGATCGCGGCGAGAATGTCCTCGTGTTCAAGATACGGATAATCTTCCAGAACTTCCTCGAACGTAGCGCCAGCGCCTAGAAGTTCAAGAACATCGGTGACTCGAATGCGCATGCCACGGATACAGGGACGACCACCACACTGGCCGTCGTTGATCGTGATGCGTTCCGATTCCATTTCCGCTTCTTCTGTACCAGTTTACAATCCGGGACAGGATCCAGGCCACCGCGATTCTGATATCTCCCACCTTCATCAACGAAATAACGAGACCGAACCGCCCTACAC
>CAXUCT010000049.1:0-15821 GCA_964249415.1 uncultured Bryobacteraceae bacterium
GCGCAGTAGCCTTCCGCTGACTTTTGCGCTTTGCTTGGGACCATCCTTTGCGCAGGCGCAAAGCGGCTTCGACGTATATTTCGGTGTAGGAACCGCAATGGCCGATTCGAGTCATCAATCGTTAGATGTTTTGGGCACGGGCACCTTTTACAACACGCCACGATTGGGCGGCGCGTTTGGCAAGGCCGGGGCCGATTACATGATTACGCCTCATTTCGGTGTGGGCGCAGAGACCGACTTCCGATTTTCGCAAGGCAGTTACACGAGCCTGACCTACCGTCCTACTTTTTACGACTTCAACGGCATTTGGACTCCGACCATGTGGAGGTTTAGACGCGTTGTGCCTGAGTTGCAGGCCGGACTTGGCGTGGCGCATCTCGGTTTCTATTACCCGAATTCTTCCTGCGACCAGTTGGTTGGCTGTTCGACCTCGAACACGTTCGTTGAGGGATCGAATCATTTTCAAGTGCACTTAGAGGCGGGTGTCCGGCTCTATGCGACGTCGCATATTTTCTTCCGGCCACAAGTTGATGCGCATTACGTGAACAACTTTTTCCAGTTCGGCCAGAATTGGGTTCCGGAGTACGGCGGATCGGTCGGCTGGAGCTTTGGCGAACACTAGAACGAACGCAGCACGTTTACCCTACGGAGCCCCGGGAACTCTTCCGGGGCCTTTTTTGTTGGTACTGAGGGAAAAAGGGAAAATAAGACATGACCGGAATCCAATACGTCACCGACGAAAAAGGCCGCAAGACTGGCGTGCTCATTGATCTGAAAAAACACGGAGCGCTCTGGGAAGACTTCTGGGACGGCCTGGTAGCGGAATCGCGTCGCAAGGAACAAGGCGTGCCCTACGAAGAATACCGAGCGAACCGCCTGAAGCGTACGCGCTCACGTGGCTAAATTCTCGCTGGAGATTAAGCTATCCGCGCAGAAGGAACTCGATGCGCTGGACAATGCACTCTTTGCAAGAATTGATCGCAAGCTGATGACACTCGCGGACAACCCAAGACCTGAAGGCTGCAAGAAGCTTAAGGGTTACAAAGACCTATGGCGCATCCGGGTGGGCGACTACCGCTTCATCTGCCGGTTGTTCGAGGCCGAAGCGCACGTCACGATCATTCGTGTGGCGCATCGGAAAGACGTATACGAACCGTAACTGCACACCGTCGGCTACAATGCTCTAAATGCTGTCCCTGGGCCCGCTTCGTATTGCTATTCCCGGCGGGACCGGCCAAGTGGGTCAGATTCTGGCGCGCCACTTTCACGAGCAGGGTCATTCGGTGACAGTGATCGCGCGGCACGCCCGGCCGGCGAAGTGGAAAGGCGTTCTGTGGGATGCTCAGGAACTGGGCGAGTGGACCGTGGCCATCGATGGCGCCGACGTTGTGATCAATCTGGCCGGCCGCAGCGTGAATTGCCGGTACGACGCAGCGAATCGCCGGGAGATCAAGAACTCGCGCACCATCTCAACGGGCTTGGTGGGTCGCGCCATTGCCCAAGCGGCCCGACCCCCGCGTGTTTGGCTGAATGCGAGCACGGCGACGATTTACCGCCATGCCCTGGACCGGCCCATGGACGAGGTGACCGGGGAAGTGGGCGGTCAGGAACCGGATAGCGACCCGAAGTGGGGGTTCAGCATTGATGTAGCGACAAGTTGGGAGCGAGCGTTCTTCGCCGCCGAGACGCCGGCCACGCGGAAAGTGGCGCTACGCAGCGCGATGACAATGAGTCCCGACCGGGGCGGTGTTTTCGACCACCTGCTGCGGCTTGTGCGCTGGGGTTTAGGTGGACCGTCGGGCTCTGGCAACCAGTACATGTCCTGGATTCATAGCGTCGATTTCGTTCGTGCCGTGGAATTTCTGATTGAGCGGGACGAGATAAGCGGGGCTGTCAATATCTGTTCGCCGTACCCGGTACCCAACCGCGAGTTCATGTGTTGTCTGCGCCGCGCGTGGTGTACCAGCTACATTGGACTGCCGGCCTCAAAGTGGATGCTCTCGCTGGGTGCGGCATTCCTAGGCACGGAGACGGAACTGGTGCTGAAGAGCCGCCGCGTGGTCCCACGCCGGTTGAGCGATGCAGGGTTCGAATTCCATTTTCCGAATTGGCGGGGCGCTTGCCCTGACCTGGTGCACCGCTGGCGCGAGCTGAACGGTGATTAGGAAACGGAAGTAATGACAAACCCAGAGTTCGTCTCTTTCGTTGCGGCGATGGACCGTTGCTGGATGGAAGGCCGATTCGAGGATCTCCGCGCATTCCTGGCTGAAGACACAGTACTGGTTGCCCCAGGAGGGCAAGTTCGCATCGAAGGCCTAGGTCCGGCCATAGAGAGTTACCGGGAGTTCATGTCGCACTCACGCGTTCAACGTTACATCACAGTGGACCATGCAGTCACGATGCGCGACGACACGGCCGTCATCGAATACCGGTGGGAGATGATTTGGAGTAGTGACGAAGCAGAGCACGATGACACGGGGCGCGAGGTATTGGTGCTGGCGCGTCGCGATGGGGAATGGCGCGTGATCTGGCGCACGCAAATCCCGGTGGGGGACTAACCAACACCGTTATATAGAATCAAAGCGGGAGATTCAACAGTTCATGGCGACGACAGGTGCAGGTCTGGAGGGGATTGTTGCGACCACCTCGAAGATCTGCTACATCGACGGCAACCAGGGTGTTCTGAGCTATTTTGGCTACAATATCCACACTCTCGCTGAAAACGCGACGTTTGAGGAGGTCATTTACTTGCTCTGGAACGGCAAATTGCCGAGCCGTAGCGAACTCGCACAACTCAAAGCGTCACTGGTAGCGGAGCGCGACCTACCGTCGGAAGTCACCGAATTTTTGCGCAACGTACCCAAGGGCGCGCCGCCGATGGACGTGCTGCGAACAGCGGTCTCGATGTTGAGCCTGTATGATCCGGTGGCTCGCGACAACTCTCTCGATGCCAATGTCAAGAAGGCCGTGAAGTTGATGTCCCGGGTGGCCACCATCGTGACGACGTTCGCCCGGCTGCGTAACGGAAAAGAGGTTCTGAAGGGCGACCCGGGCCTGGGATATGCCGCGAATTTCCTCTATACGCTGAACGGCAACAGGCCCGATGAAGTGATGGAGCAGGTCTTCGACGTGGCGCTGATTCTGCATGCCGATCACGAGCTGAATGCGTCCACATTCGCGGCGCGCGTGACCGCCGCTACGCTATCCGATATTTACTCAGCCGTGACCTCCGCGATCGGCGCGCTGAAGGGTCCGCTGCACGGCGGTGCGAATGAAGATGTCATCCGGATGCTGCTCGCGACAAAGTCCCCCGATGACGCAGTGGAGAAGGTAAAGGCGGATCTGCAGAATAAGGTGAAGGTGGCCGGCTTTGGTCACCGTGTCTACAAAGTTCTCGACCCACGGGCGATTCACTTGAAAAAGATGAGCGAAGAACTGGGCAAACGCACCGGTCATACGGAGCTCTATGAAAAGTCTTCGCGCGTCGAGCAGACGGTTTGCGATGCCAAGGGCCTGAATCCGAATGTGGACTTCTACTCGGCTTCGACGTACTATTCGCTTGGCATACCGGTCGATCTGTTCACGCCGATATTCGCCGTCAGCCGTATGTCCGGATGGACAGCGCATATTTTGGAGCAGTACCGGAACAATCGGCTGATCCGGCCGCGCGCGGACTACACTGGAGCTCCCGACGGGCAGAAGTGGATTCCGGTGAATGAGCGTTCCTGATTTGCTGGTACCGCTTGCTCACGCGCGCGGCTCAGCTTCGAGCTTAGAGGAATGCACGAACTAAACTTTTTCCGCCACAATCTCCAACAGATTCGCGAGCGGCTGGCGTCGCGTGGGTATCAGCTGGACGTTGCCGCGTTCGAGGATCTGGACCAGCGGCGCCGTCAGTGCGTCACGGAAACCGAACAGCTGAAGGCGGAGCGGAACCAGGCGACGATCGATATAGGAAAGCTGCGCAAGCAAGGCGTGGATACCGCGGAACGGCAGCTGGAAGTGCGCGGCATTGGTGAAAGAATCGCTTCGCTCGACGAGCAAGTAGCGATGCTGTATGCCGTGTACCACGATTTTCTTTCGGGCTTTCCGAACCTCCCGCAAGCCGACGTTCCGGTGGTCAAGAGCGAAGCTGATAACGTCGAAGTCCGGCGCTGGGGAACGCCTACGGAGTTCTCATTTACCCCCAAAGCCCATTGGGACCTGGGATCTGAGCTTGGAATTTTAGACCTGGAGCGAGCGGCGAAAGTGACCGGCGCGCGCTTCGCCGTCTACTGGGGCTTAGGCGCGCGCTTGGAACGTGCGTTGATCAACTTCATGCTGGACGTGCACACCAAGGAGCACGGCTACGGCGAGGTGCTGCCGCCGTTCCTGGTCAACTCCACGAGCCTGTATGGAACGGGTCAGCTGCCGAAGTTCGCGGGGGATCTGTTTAAATGCGAGAACCATGACTTGTGGCTGGCGCCGACCGCCGAAGTGCCGGTAACGAATCTATTCCGTGACGAGACGCTGAACGCGGACGCGCTCCCCATTTCGTTATGCGCCTATACGCCCTGTTTCCGTAGCGAAGCCGGATCCTATGGCCGGGATGTGCGTGGCATCATTCGGGTGCATCAGTTCCAAAAAGTAGAATTAGTGAAGTTCACTCGCCCTGAGCAGAGCAACGAGGAACATGAAAAACTCACGCGCGACGCGGAGGAGATTTTGGAGAAGCTGGAGCTGCCATACCGCCGCATGTTGCTTTGCACCGGGGACACGGGCTTTAGCGCCGCCAAAACTTACGATCTGGAAGTGTGGCTACCGGGCCAGAACGGATATAAAGAGATCTCGTCTTGCTCCAACTTCGACAGTTTCCAGGCCCGCCGGGCGCAGATTCGGATGAAAAGCGGAAAGGCCAAGGCGGACTTCGTACACACGCTGAACGGCAGCGGTTTGGCGGTCGGCCGCACATGGGTGGCGATCATAGAGAATTACCAGCAACAGGATGGCAGCGTGCTGGTGCCTAAAGCCTTACAGCCCTACCTGGGCGCAGAGCGCATTGATCGCAGTGGCGGGCATTTGCTTTAGCCGTGGGAGGTTGGTTCGAGGCGGTCACAGGCTCCGCAATTTTCCGCCACTCTTCATTAAACCAATCCCCTTCAATCGCTTAGGCCAAAATTGGAGCCCCCGCTTGCGCGAAACCGGCCAACGACTTCCTCCGTTCACGTGCTTGACTTGAGTCGCGCCGATACCCGTGCAATGGCAGCTGTAGCCTTCTGCGCGTGGCAAGCGGAACGCTGACTTGACGTGAGGCAAAATGCTTAAACTGCGCCGGCTGCTGTCCCTTTTTCTACTTTGTTCAATAACGCTTGTGCCCTGTGCGTTTGCGCAATCCACTCTGACGCAAATACAGGACACGGTGTACAACCCCGATGGATCGTTGTTTAACGGAACACTGGTGGTCACCTGGACTGGACCGACCGTCCCGACGGGCAGCAATCCCACGCCTTTTAATACATCCGTTAAGATTTACAACGGCGCGTTAGCGGTGATGCTAGTGCCCTCTACAACCGCCACGCCCTCGGCCAACTACCAAGCGGTATTCAGCAGCAGTAACGGGCTGGTTACGTGGACGGAGACCTGGCAAGTGCCGCCTGCTACCAGTCCCCTGAATTTGAGTGAAGTCAGAGTAGCGAACTCGGGCGCAAACGGGCCGCAGGTTAGCATCAGCCAAGTAACGGGCTTGACGGCGAATCTGAATGCCATCAACGGGTCAATCGTAAGCCTGACAAATACGGTGAGTAGCATCAGCGCCACGGTGACGAGTCTTAGTAGCGCCGTGACCAATTTGACGGCTTTAGTGAATGGCCTTTCCCCCGGAACAGTGAACACGGCGTTCGCCGATGGAGAGGTACCGTCGGGAACCCCAAACGGAACAAACGCGACGTTCACTCTGGCCAATACGCCTGCCGCTGCCTCTACTTTGATGCTCTACCGCAATGGTGTCCTTTTAGCAAACGGCCCGGACTACAGCTTAAATGGAGCGACCATTACCTTCGTCAGCAGCCAGGTGCCGCAGGCGAGCGACGTCCTACAGGCGTACTACCGCATAGCCGGCGCAAGTTCCACCCCGCTATTTGTTGACGATCAAACGCCGCAGGGAACGATCAACGGCACAAACACTACGTTTACGTTAAGCTCAGCGCCGCTTCCGCTGCTCAGCCTGAAGCTTTATAAGAACGGCGATCTTCTCCAGCAGAATACGGACTATACGCTAAATGGAACAACTATAACCTTCGCGAACGCGACGGTGACTCCGCAGCCGGGCGACTCACTGGTTGCGTATTATCGAACTACTGCCTCTGGGCACTAGTGACGTGCGATGCATCGGGCATCAACAAGCAGCTTACAGTTTCGAAAGAGTAGCCCAGGCCTCTGAGCCTGGGTACAAGGTGCCGGACGGCCAGCAGGGTCTCGGCGATATCAGGCGTGGGCCGGACATCGCGGCCGTCATGCAGGCACACAATGCCTCCAGGGCAAGCAGATTCGGACACAAGCGTAGCGACCCGGTGAGCCGGCCATTCCCAGTCGTGCCCGATGACGGTCCACATCACGCCCAGAAGGCCCAATCTCTCTTGCACAGCATTCATACCGAACCAGCGCATGCCGTAAGGAGCTCGCAGCAGTCGAGGCATCACCCCCGTCTCAGACTTTATGACCTTCTGCGCCATGGCGAACTCACCATCAACGAAGCGCGGTGAATGCAGATTCAGTTTCCAACCCAGCCTAGGACAGAGGCGGGGGTGCGAAAAGGTGTGGTTCCCGATCTCATGGCCGGCTTCCGCGATGATCCGCGCAATCCCCGGGTGCCGCAGAACGTTCATTCCGCACTGAAAGAATGTGGCAGGAACGTTCTGCTGGGCGAGGTAATCGATCAGTTCTAAGCTGCCTGGACTCGGGCCGTCATCGAATGTCAAAGCGATTGAGCGGCGTTGGCCCGGGCCGCAAAACACGGAGGGACCGAAAACGTTTGCCGAGCGGCCCTTCACGCCATACCCAACTATCCCGGCCATTCCCGCCGCCGTCCCAGCCAGCAGCCAAGTGCCACGCATCGGCCCAGCGTACCAGCTGTTGCGTTGTAACGCACCTAATCTCGAAGTACTTTAATGGGTCCGAACACCTATCTTTCGAACGGGGGAACACGAATAATGGATAGAGCAATACAATTGTGAACGTCTCGAAGAGACCGGAAACAAAGCCGCCTCGCCGATAGGCAGATCAACATGCCGGAGCATGGTATCGCAGCGCACAATGAGGATGTCTGGCACGTTCTCGAAGCATCGAGTGTACCCGTGCGCGAGTTTGCGTCGGCCTTGCATACGCTCGTACCCACCCTCGGCTGGATACGTCATATCAGCTTGCTTGCTGCGTTCCACTCCGCCATCCGCTTCGAGATCCTAACCGATCCTCCGCTGCCCGTCGCCCATTTCCCGCTGCAGCGTGGATTCAGCCGCCCTTTGTTGCGCACCCTCTTCCCTTTCGCCCCGGCACTGACCAGCGAGCTTCTTAAGCAGTCCAGTGAACCCGCCGCATCCCCGCTGATATGCACTTCGCCCTTCTACGCACCCGTTGCAGAGCTGTGGCCGGGACCGGTCATTTACTACGCAACCGATCTCACGGTTGCCTATGATCGTCTGAACCCTCACTATGTGGTTGAACTGGACCGTCGTCTTTGCCGCGTGGCCCAGCTTGTCTGCCCGAATTCCACCAGAATCGGCAACTACCTTAAGGTCCGGGCTGGATGCCATCCGGAGAAGATTCTCTGCGTGCCCAATGCGACTCGAAGCCAAAATGTGCTCGCTGTCTCCTTAAACCATGCAGCTGACCTTCCGCCCGACATCGCTGATCTCTCACGTCCCATCGCTGGAGTCATTGGCAATCTCTCGGCTAATCTAGACTGGATTTTCTTGCAAGACGTTATTGAGCGCGCTCCCTGGCTTTCCTGGGTGTTCGTCGGACCGGCTTCGATGAGCATCGGGGATCGAGCACAGGCGCAAGCACGCCGTCGATTGCTTCACAGCCGCGCCCGCGTCCGTTTCGTTGGGCCAAAGCCGTATGGCAGTCTACAGTCGTATGCCCGAGCTTTCGACGTAGCGGTGCTGCCTTATCTGAAGCGCGAGCCGACCTTTTCGGGAAGCGCCACTCGCTTCTATGAACATCTGGCGGCTGGCCGGCCGATGCTCGCCACCAGGGGCGTTGAGCAGTTGCTCGAACAGGTGCCGCTACTCCGCGTTGTGGATGGGCCCGATCAGATGATGGGCGCGCTTCATCAACTTAAAGCGGCGGGATTCCGGGACGGCTTGGAGCCCCTGCGTTGGCGGGCGAGCCAGCATGAAACCTGGATCGATCGCGCCACTACGATGCGAAACGCTCTACTCTCCCGCCGCACGGTGGCCAAGTCGAGCGCGCAAATGGCGTGAGGCCACTTGCGCGGAAGCGTTCATCAGTGCTCCAGGAACCTCTGCAAGTCCGGGTAAAGCTGCGCGTGAACCGCCGGATCGCTGAGGTCTGCGGCGCGGATTAAACGCGGAGGAAGAAAGATCTGCTTTGGCGTCTTCTCACCGCGTAAGGCTCGCAGTGCTTGCTCCACCGCTGTTTCGCCCATTTGAAATGGATTCTGAATCACTAGCGAATCGATGATGCCGCCCTTCAGCTCGCTGATAAGCAGGGGGCTCGAATCGAATCCCACTAGTTTGATCTTGCCGCCGCGTGCCTTCACGGCCTGCGCGGCGCCCTCCGTTCCGGATTCGTTTGAGCAGAAAATGCCATTCAATCCCGGATGCGCCGTGAGCATGTTTTCCGCCACCGATAAAGATAGAGCGAGACTCGCCATGCCAAAGCGTTCATCTAAAATTTGGATGGCGGGAAATTTCTCTTGAAGCTCGTGACGGAAGCCGTCTTCCCGGGCTGTGGTGGATGCGCCGCCAGGGGGCGTCTTGATAATCACGATTTGGCCCTTGCCATTTAGAATCTGACCGAGCCGGTCGGCGCCTAACGCTCCGCCTTGATAGTTGTCCGTCGCGACAAACGTTACGTATTTGTCAGTATCGATTCCGGAGTCGTAGATGATTACGGGAATGCCCGCGGCAGCGGCGCGATCCACTACAATCTTGAACGCCGATCTGTCAGAGGGCGCTAGGACGATTGCGTCCACTTGCCTGTTAATCATGGTCTCCACAATTTGCATCTCGCCTGCAATATCGGTTTCAGCCGCCGGTCCATCCCAAACCAAATCGACGTCGCTGGCTCGGGCGCTCTTTGCCGCGCCGGCGTGAACGCTCTGCCAGAAAATGTCCGCCGTGGCTTTCGGAATCACCGCGACGGTGGTCTTGTGAACGCGATTGCACCCTGACGCAAAGAGAAGGATGTAGAGCAATGCGAGTGGGAGATGTGAAATTCCCCGTGTGGCGCTGGATCTCATATTCGGCAAGGCTGTAAGCTGACGGAGGAAGCTGTCGCGAACTGTCTTAGCTTATCGAGAGGAAAAAAGAATGCAACTTGGCCTGATTGGACTGGGGCGCATGGGCGCCAACATGGTACGTCGATTAGAGAAGAACGGGCACAAGTGCACTGTGTTCGATCTAAACGTCGAGAACGTAAAGAAACTGGCGGGCGAAGGTGCCGAGGGGGCGAGTTCCCTGGAAGATCTGGTGAAGAAGTTGCCTAAGCCTCGTGCTGTATGGATCATGGTGCCGGCGGGTAAGGCGACCGAGAGCACGGTCCAATCGCTGGCGGCCGTAATGGAATCGGGTGACACCATCATCGACGGCGGCAACAGCTTTTATAAAGACGATATCCGGCGCGCCGCGGAGCTGAAGAAGCGCGGCATTAACTACATGGACGCTGGAACCAGCGGTGGCGTCTGGGGCGCCGAGCGTGGCTACTGCCTGATGATCGGGGCGGACAAAGACGCTTTCAAAACATGGGAGCCGATCTTTAAGACCTTAGCGCCGGGAATGGGAGACATCTCTCGAACGCCCGGTTTTGACAAGCTTGACAGTACCGCCGAACAGGGTTACTTGCTGTGTGGACCTCCCGGCTCAGGTCATTTCGTGAAAATGATCCACAACGGCATCGAATACGGCATCATGCAGGCCTACGGCGAAGGGTTCGATCTGATGGTTCATAAGAACTCGGCAGATCTGCCCGAAAATGAGCGCTACGATTTGAACGTGACCGAGATTGCGGAGGTCTGGCGCCGCGGCAGCGTGGTGGGCTCCTGGCTGTTGGACCTGACAGCAATGGCGCTAGTAGAGGATCCAAAGCTGTCTGACTTCACTGGATATGTGCAGGACTCGGGCGAGGGCCGCTGGACGGTGGAAGCCGCCATCGAAGAGGCCGTGCCGGTAGAGGTGCTGGCGTCCGCTCTATTTACCCGCTTCCGGTCGCGCAAAGAACACACCTTCGCTGAAAAGGTGCTATCAGCCATGCGCTCAAAATTCGGAGGCCACGTGGAGCGCGCTAGCGGAGGCTGAGCCGTGACGACTTGTCTATAGGATGGATTTAGGTCGAAGCGGTTACTCAATCAAGAACCAGCAGATTTGTAGATGTCTGAGGCCTACTGCACAAACGTGGGAGCGGTGCCATTCCAATAGCTCATCGCCTTGGACCAGACCTGGTCACCGACTAACCGGCCCAATATACGGCCAGCCATATCCGCAGGCTTGAAGTGGATTCCACCGTATCGCCGCGACATACCGGCCTGATCTGCGGTCTGTGTAAAGGTGTCCCAGCGTAGGGTTATCGGTCGCGATGGTGTTTTTCCCGGTTCGCACCTCGAACTGCCCGCGGGTATGGTCACACTCAGGCCAAAGCGGTCGCTTCGTGTCTACAGTAGCAACACCTGAGCTGCCGCCGCACTATAGGCGCTGTGACCCGAAACAAACTCCGGAAACGGCGGTGTCGGAAAAGTGGCGAGTTGGTACGGTTTCCATTGCGAGCCATCCATCTCAACTGTGCCTTTGCCCGGGCCGCCCCAAGCCCGGATCTTACGACCTGCAAAGAGAAATCATACTGCCGTGATCGGACGCACAGAGTCCCAGGTTCTCTTTGCGTCCCAAGCCGCAATCCCAGCGTCAAATATTGCATTCGAGACAGCGAAGAACATCTTTACGTCGTCATCTAGAGTGTGATGATCTCTGGCTGCGATGTATTGCGCAAACGCCATCCAATGACCCGGGGGCTGCACAGTATATGGACCGTCCCCAGTATTCGGTGATCGCTTTCTGCTCTTCAGTGAGCCCGGCGCTGAGCGCAATTAGTTCTTGGGCCTGCTGCTCGTACTCTCTTGTGCCGTAAGTGGCCGGTCCGGAGCGACCTAAGATGGATCGAAACTGGTCACCGGTTGACAGCGCAAATGGAATGACTCTGGACCACTGGGCACCCTGAAACCGCTGTGTGCTGAACATACCGGAAGCGTTCACGTAAGACAGAGGCTGCCAGTGGTTCGGATCGGATATCATTGCGGCTCCTGGGCCAGGAGCATTCCTAGGAACGTATTGCGTCCAATCGGCGTACTGTCCTGGAGCGAGATCTCCTAATTGATTGGAACCGTCATGATGCCGAAATTCGAGGACAGCTCCACAGGCAACGTTGCCGATGCCAACGGCGGTGTCGATGTCGGTGGATCTATTGTCTGGATCATATCCAAGACGTCTCATCAGCGGTATGTATATAGAGCTGGCGTACTCTGGAAACAAATCTAGAAGAGCGCGATATGCAGCATAGCTGATCGCCTGTTGCCGGTTCTCGCTGGTTCGTTCACGCGTCGGCCTGCGCAGGGCCGCGCGAACTTCCGTTCCGACAGCTTGGGCATCGTATGCGGCCCAAGCGTCGTACATGCATGTATGAACCAAAGCCAGCGTGCGGGCTGCAACCGGCGCGGCGATGCTGGAGTCCTGGAGCACATTGAGCGTAGCCTGATTCCACTCAATCACCACGTTGGGAACTGGATCTGAGGTTGTCTTTGCGGATAAGCACGGTGTCCCAAAAAAACTTACAGTTCCAGCGATGACGGCTAACTGTTGCCAGTACATAATCCGTTAACCCGTTTGAATAAGTAGACCGCTCTGGGTTGTAAGTTTATCTCTACTTCTCCTGTAAAGACAAGAGTTTTCTAGTAAGCACTTCACTTGCCAGAATGTAAAAGATTATTCTTGAATCTCGGTCGAAACCATGCTATCGATGAGTCCTCCTGCAAACCAGGAGTACCTTCATTTCGGGGAGGTCGGTGATGAACTCAGCTAGCGTAGCGTTGTGGGCGGTTCTGATGAGCTTTGCGGCTGGTTCGCTGTCTGCACAGCAGCACGCGTGGGTTCCAGCTCCACACAAACCCGTCCCACCCAAAGTGTCCGAAGGGAAACGGCCGCATCCGCCGACACCAACGAAGCGGTCGATGATCGGCGGTCCGTGGATGACTGACCCGAACTATCGCTCGGTTCTATACGTCCGGAACAACGTCCAGACGGCACCCATGTCCGTCACACCTATCCTCTACCTCGGGAATGGAGCTCAGTACCGCCTCTCACCCGTGCAGCTTTCGGCAGGTGGGACGGCGGTGCTGAACATCAATGACGCGCTTCAGCGACAAGGCATTGCGGGTTGGGCAGCGCTCTCGGGTTATATCGAACTCTAATATCAATGGCCTTGGGATGCCCTGTGCGCAACGGTCCAAAATTTGGATACCGTCCATAGCGAAGTATTCAGCTTCGGATTCGTTCCTTCAGCAGCATCCGGGTCTCGGTCTACCGCTTCAACAACAGAAATGCAAGGTCTCTGGTGGAAACAAGAAAAGGATGTCACGGGTTTTGTCGCTTTATCCAACACCTCCTCGGACGAGCTGGATCCTGAGATTCAGGTTAGCGATGCGGCGGGAAACGTCGTCGACAAGCGCACCCTCGCTGTACCGCCGCAAGAGCGGATATTCAGCTAACATCTCCTTCGCTGCGTCCGCTCCCCGCACAGCATCCCAGCTAACCCACTATGCAGCAGTAGGGCTGATGACCGGCGCTGCCGATCCCATGATGCGGTTCCCCGCCGGAACGATCTTCACACCGTATTCAGTACTCGGGAACGCGTCAAATCAGCCCCTCGTTGTAACGCCGACAGTGTACTGGATGCAGGCGGGGACTTCCCATTCCGCCCAACTTCAACAGGTCACCTTAGCACCGCAGTCTTTGAGTGATCTAAATGCGCCAGGTCTCCTCGGCGCCGCCGGCTTAACTCAGTTCAACGGAGATGTGAATCTAGAACTAGACGTACAGGGCCCTTCTCATTCGCTGTTATTCGCCGCGGGGAGCGTAGACCAAAAGAACACTTACGTGTTCGCAGTTGCCTCTTCAACGATAAAAGAAAGTGTTGCGAAAGAATTAGCCTATTGGAGCACCGGCAATGGTGATGACACGATGGTGACTGTCTGGAATCCCAGCAGCGAAGCTCAGGATTTTACTTTCACGCTGTTCTTCACAGGAGGTCATTACGGGCTTCCAGTTCATCTGGAGGCAAAAGCGAGCCGCTCGTTCGATATCTCCGAGCTCACCAACGGTGCCCTCCCAGATGTTGATGGGAACATGGTTCCTGCTTCAGTCCACGACGGAAGTGCTCAGTTGTCTGGGAGTCAAGGCGAGGCCGAGCATATTCTGGTAGTGTTCGACGCGGGGACTTACAACGTGCAGAAAGCAACCTGCGTCGGTCAATGCAAAACATGTCTGGGAGCGGTAGATTCCTGGATCACAGACGACCCGTTTTCATTGGTTGTCGGCGGCAACAAACAGCAGAGTTTGAAAGCGCAGTACCATTCCGGGACCATCTTTGATGAGACACAAGGGGCCACATGGACTTCCAACGCTACGGCCGTTGCCACCGTCAATAGCAATGGATTGGTGCAGGGCCTATCTCCCGGAAGTCTAACCTTATTCGCCAGCAATGATGGTGTCCCAGACTATAGCTCCGCATGTTACGCGTATGCAGTGGATTGCCCGGTCTACCAAGGAGTAGAAGCGCAAGCATCGGGGAATGTCACATGTGCCACTCCGACAAACTTTCAACAAACTGTAGGCCGGGACGCCGGCAGCGGTTCGATTTACTTCGAATACACCTGGACGTCTAGCAGCGGTAGCAACTCGGACTTGGGGGGATGTTCGGTATATGAAAACGTTACTTACCCTGGACCCTATACGACGTATACGTTTCCCAGTCCACCTTTCCCGGCAGCTCTCAATGTCAACAACCCTACAGTAAACGGTGTCCCCGGCAGTGACGGGATACTTGTTGATACAAATTCAACTCCTGGGACTTTTAGGACACCTTTTCCGATCGGTCTGACCTCTGTAACAGCCAACCAAATATTTCAGTACAGCTGCGGGTGTGCCAGTTCGGGAGCGGCAATTCAACTATATCCGTCTTCGGGATCTCTGGCTATTGTACGAACTGTGAACGCTACAAGTACGTCAACTGGCACATACTCGATCACTAAGTCGGGCGTAAGCTCATCGAAGTCCGTGCCATAGGAAAGCGGTGTAACATTGTTTATCACTAACACGCAGTATCTAGCCGTTGCTGTTTCACTGCTGTCTTTATTCGCGGGGCAACGTCTGTCGCAAACGCAACCAGTATCACTGGCGTGGTCCCTGATTAATAAGGATGTTTCACTTTATGAACCTGTAGTTATACGCCTTGCCGTAGAAAACAGATCGGGTAAGGTCGCTACAATGGATTTAGGCCTGAACAGAAAAGCAGGGTTCGAACTCTCCGTCTTTAGGGATGGTGCCCTCATGCGACAGATCACCAACGTCACTGTCTCGGGATTTGGAGCGAGCGGAACAATACACATTGAACCGAATCATCAATTCGTATGTACAGCTATATTGGACGAACAGTACGCACTGGATACCGCTGGGGATTATTCAGTTGATGTCCGTCTTGTCAATCCAGTCCTGGTAGGGGACGAAATAATACCGTTAGATACTTCGGCTAAGCTGCGGTTTACAATAACGCCGCCCGACGAGGGAAGATTGCGTAAAACTTGTGAGGCTTTGATTGCGGAGTTATCTTCTGCCCACGATCCATGGGAAGCTCAGCAGGCAACTAATGCGCTGAGCTTCGTCCGGGATCCTATTGTCATTCCGTACCTTGAGCAAGCAATTGCGGCAACGAGCGCACCGCTGGCTCGCCAGACTGCTATCCGGGCGTTTGGAAGATTCAGCAGCCCTGAAGCCGTGCGCGTACTGCTCGAACGTTTGGAAGCGTCCAAACATGATGCTTTCGCGAGAATGGACCTGTTTGCCGTCAAACAGACGCTGAGTCGATTGAGTTCCCGGGTTGCCGATGTAGCGACACGCAACCGAATCCAGGCAGCTCTTGCTGATGCTCAGCCATAGACCAATCTAAATGTCCTTCAGTAATCAATATTCAAGCAGCTCGACTATCTAAATATACTATCACTCAATATTTGGCGTTAATTATGCTTACGGAACTTACCGCTACATACGGGGAGCTTGCTCCAGAAATGGGGCTCTTTGAAAGGCAGCCCGACAGATATATAGATCTTTAAAAACGTTGGTGGGGTGAGCAACAATTGCGAGATAGCGCACGAGAACGTCGGTATCCAGACCAATCATTGGCGTTTGCCGCGCTGCCTGCCGTTGATAGCACTCTCACCGATTGCAGCCTCCATATCATTGAGTGAAACTCGCCGGCGGGCCTTGACGATACCTTTCAGCTTCGACGTAGGGATCTTCGGGAGGACCACGACGCTGCCGTCCGGATGCACGAAGAATTTAATT